>JAGYLD010000011.1 GCA_018401355.1 Bacteroidales bacterium | reverse complement strand
TCAAATTCCATGACATTCCCCTGAAATTGAATCCCTCCTCCATCTTTGTAAGCATAATTATTTTTTATGGTCACTCCGGAAAGATACATATTTGATTCATGACAAAACAATCCCCCTCCTTTTCCGGTGACTTTGTTATTATGGATATTACAATCTTCCAGGTGAACCTTGGAATATTTTACAAAAATACCCCCACCACTAATAAAACCATGTTCCCGCCCGTTTCCGTTCCTTAGGGAAAATCCACATACCTTCGAACCTGTATTGGAATTGTATATCGTAACACATGGTCCACTTTGATTCCCATCAATCACAGTTTGCCCAATGTAAGACAGATCCCCTGTGATCAGGGCCAGGCTCCCTAGTGTTAAATTCTTCCCATTGTAATATACATTCTCTACATAGATCCCGGGATAAACCAGGATGGTGTCTCCATCCATGCTTTGATCTACTGCATCCTGAATGAGAATATAATCGCCTGTTCCATCCTGCTTAACTGTAATAACTTGAGATACAGCAGAATATCCAACAAGCATTGAAACTACAAGTATTATTATACTTCGCATCACAACATATATTTATTTGATATAAACTACCTTGGTATGAACCCTGCTGTCATTAACTTGTAATACAAGTATATATACACCTTCCGACAAATTCTTTGATTCAAAGTTTTGGATATTTGGCTGAAAAGAAAAAACTCCTTCCCGGGAATAGCCCTTTTTAATGCTCCATTTTTGGTTTTGTAAAATACCATACAAACTGATTTCAAAGAAGCCTTTTCGCGGTATTTGATACTTGATCGTTGCATAATCACGAATAGGATTTGGTGTACATACAATCCATGGATCTTCTGGAATAAGGGATGTGGTACCTGTATGATTTTTTAAGGAAACAAAATAGTAATCCTCGTTTTCTGAAGTATGTATCATCCTCCTTTCCCTGCTAAGTGCTTTGGGGGTTTTTACAAAATATTCCGTTCTGGGTGGGCTGAATGATTTATTGCTGCCATAATACTCTTCAAAATATATCTCCCCCGATAATCCTTCTGTATAAGCTGAGATCATTACCATGGTATCAGAATCCAATACTGTGGTGGCCCCTATGCAGCTGTCTTGAACAAATGCACCTATTTCAACAGGATTATCGGAGGTATCCATTTCTACAAAAATTGGGATATAAGAGGATTGCTCCTGGAATGAATAGTACTCCGTAGAAAGGCGTTCATCAGAAAGTCCGGGATCGATTCCAAAAATCAGCCAGTGAAAGTTTTGAATTGGCTCATCAGTTTTAAGAATCACCATATCACCGTATTTCAATGAAACTCCTTTTCCAAATGAACAACAACACAACCAGTAAGGTGTAGGAATTCCATCACCCCAAAACTTTGCGCAACTCCAATACTGGCTCTGTATCATATAAATGTCTTCCAGATCTTCATCAGAAATTGCATTAAAAGGAAATTGCTCTTGATACAGGTAATATCCTAACCAATTGTCAACATTTGCCATCAAGTCGACATTTCTCATTAATGGATCAATCACAGAACCATTTAAATGCAATCGTTTGTTATAAGGTTGTGGATCATCATAATTTAAATACAATTTGTAACCCAAGGTACTTTTAGCACTTGGTAATAGTCCATACTGTTGCCAATTGGGGTTATTATATTCATTAGCAACCACAGACGCCCCCCCAATTGGAAGATTCTGTAATTTACTTCCATCATTATAATTATCCGGAACAATATTGCTGCCGCCAAGTATCTCTGGTACAGAAACCGGATCATTGCCATCGCGGTTCAATCGCGGAAAAGACAACCAGCTCCACCTGCCATCCTGCAATGGAAGTTGTTCATCGGGAGTAAATTCCACCCTGGATACTTTACTGTGACCGCCATTGGGAAAATACATGGAATGATTGTATGGATTAAAATAGGGTTCAATTAAATTATAAAAATAATAGTGGAAATCAGAATCATGATCCAGATCCGGATAAATACTCCTGAAGCCAAGGTCGATATTGGTTGGGGTAGCATTCGGATCATGAACCGGTATTTCAATCAAGCGGTTCTGTATGCCTCCTTTTTTATGCTGATCATATTTTTGGTAAATGTATAAGCTACTGTTATATGAATTATAAAATAATCCACTTCCCTGCCCGGGAAACTCATAAATCCCTTCCTCGATGCTTATTGTATTCTGTGTTTCGTTGAATCCAATACCAAACAATGATATATTCCTGTCAGTCCCACAGGAATTCTCCATGTCTGAAATTGCAAAAATACTGTCTAATCCCGGTACATATACTATATCATTAATAGAATACTCAAATCCTGAAGATCCATTAAGAAATGAATCTGATGCCCCATCATATACATAAAGATTCTTGCCAGCGATAAACATTTTATTCTCAAACTGTGAGGTGTTTCCAAAAGTTCCGATATCCGGACAAATAATCTTACCAGGATAGTCAAGCGAAACAGAAACCATCGGATCTTCATCGGTTTTTATAAAGAGCCCTGTTTGAATAGGGCCTGTGCCAGGACATGAATAGCCAAACATGGTGTTGGTTACTGAGTGGTATGGGTTAAACGTTACTTCTGTAGGATGTATCGTGGCATAAACCTTGCCATCATAATGGTTATAGCAAAAATGCCCTGAATAGTATTCAAAACTCTGATCCGGATTATTAAAACTGCATTCAACAAAAGACGCTGTACGCTCCAGGGTATAAATATTCTCCTGGCCATCATTGGCATTGAATACAAATATTTTCGGATCCGGATCCAGGGTTTCAGCCAGATGCATGTTGGCCATAACATATAGCTTTTGTTCTGGAGATATAAACATCTCTTTGGCATACATGGCATTTTCTGATGCATCATTCAGGGCAATGGTTCCCAGGCAGGAATGGTTGCTTGCATCATAGATATGAATGCAGGCAGGCCTGCCGGAAAACTCCCCGTTCTCAGACACCAAAAACTGGTTTTTGAAGGGATTATAAACAATATCACCAATGGGTGCTGAAAAATCATTGGAACCAATACCATCCTGGTTGATATTAAACACTGTTTCAGAATTTGTTGCATAATCATACACATATACATAAAAACCCGTATTCCAGCTATTGAACGTATGGTAAAAATACAGAACACTGCCATCGTGGTTTGAGGTAATATTGTAAACTGGGTAGCCGTGGGTAATGCTGTCAATGTGAATTAACCCTGTTCCGAATATTTCCGTTTCATTGGCTGTTGTATTGAGCACAAATACTTTCCCTGCGTCTTCATCGGCCCTGGAAAAGAAATTACCCTCACCACTTAGCAATAATGTTGGGATATAATTACTTTGAGATTTTTCTAGCTTAACAATTTCATCTTTTTTGCTTATGACTGTTACCTGTCCATTATAATCCATAAGCTTCAATGGCGCATTAATATCATATTCGCTGATTTTAACTGAAAAGTCAGTATTAACAATTTCTGTTGGTTCATTGCTAAATGAATTCAAACTATTATTGAATTGGTAAATTGCAATATCCTCACCATTCTCACCTCCAATACCAGGGATAACTTCAGAATTATCTGGAGCATAACTCAACATAAGGTCGCTGTTGTCAGAAAGATACAGGCCATCTAAAATCCTGTGGCTGGGAGAACTGATGACCTGGTAACTAATATCATCTCCATGCTCTCCATCAATTACCCAGAAATCTGAGGGTTTACCTGTTGGAAGTGAGGATGGATATCTGTATGGCAATGCAATGATTTTATGAATGCCTGCTTCCTTTACATAGATCATTTTACCAAATTTGTAATAAGGGCCATCATCTAGTTCTCCATTGAAATATTTTGAAGGGTCAATAATGATAGAATCAACCAATTCAATGTTGCTCCCATTGAACTTATAGACTTCGATTTTATTTAATTTGGTTAAATAAAAATAATCTTCTACATTCACATATATATTTTGATTAAACTCAACATCCGAAATATTGCAGTCTTCATATTCCGTTTTATCTTTTAATTCATAAAAGAATAGATTAGGATTACCACTGTTAATATTTTCAAATATGGCAAAATACCTTTCCCTGTAATGGTACTGACCTGTACAATTATATTGTTGGTCTCTTGCAGTAACTACCCAGAATATCCGATCATGAATCCAGTCATACTTAATAATATTTAAGCCATGCAATGGAGCGAAATACAATGGGAGTGAAGAGGGTTTAGTGATAGTAAACAACAAATTAAACCCAGGACTAGCACTATAACATTTAATATTCAACTCAGGAGTTACCACAAATATCCTATTATTTACAGGATCAACTGTCATAGTATTGGCATCTCCGCTATGCAGTCTTTCGTTTAAAAACATTGGGTTAAACTTTCCAACGGGAACACCACCTTCAAGGTTGATTGAATATGCAAAACTATGATCTGAATTATTATATATATTTATATGGTTACCAGTATTGGAAAATAAATACCCTCCATGACAAAGAATATCTCCGGTCATTTCTCCTGAACCTTGTTCATTCGGTAATAATATATTGTTTACGTTTTGCGATAGGAGAGAAATATTTGATATTAGCCATAGGCTAAGGCAAAAAAACCTGAGCCTTGAAGCAAATGATACAGGAATCCTATATAAAAGAGGGTTTTTATTGCTTGTATTCATGTTATTGGGTTTATGGTCTCTTTGCTATAAAGATAAAGTAAATATATTCTCAAATCAAGGTTGGTACCGATTAAATAACAATTTTTTTAGATAATGCTTCGGTACATTGATACCATGAAAATTCTGATATTTAATCTAAATTTTTTTGAGTTCTGACCGCTGAGACCGCTTAAGCTTGGCAACCACCAACTCATAGGAATCATCAATCCACTTTCGTATTAAATCCTCTTCAATGCTTCCATCGATCATCACGGTGTTCCAATACTTTTTGTTCATGTGATATCCCGGGATCACAGCCGGATATTGTTCCCGCAAGGTAAGGGCTTCTTCGGGATCACATTTCAGGTTGATGCTCAGGTCCCCTTCAAGGTTCATCAAGCCATACATTTTATCCATTACTTTAAACACCAGGGTGGTATCGTCAAATGGAAAACTTTCTGTGGTTTTTTTCTTGCTCAGGAAATATTCTCGCAGGGTTTCGATATTCATTTTACTAAATTACTGAAGTTTTGAATTAAAAGATTATTATTTACATTTATGCATACCCACGCCTCGTTCTCCTCCCTGCTAGCAGGGAGGGGAAAGAGGGGTGGGTATGAAAAAAACATCCACCAATCTCAACAAGTCCCAATGAGACATAAAACCTGAATTTCAACGAAAACTCCAAAAATTGTCAGTTCGTAAAAAAAACATAATTTTGCACAGTCAAATTTAAGGAAAGCACAACTAAGTCTGTAAAAAATAAACCCAGATTCATTCCTAAAAAGAAGAAATTTCCGTTTTACAGATTATCAAATAAAAACATAAATTATGGTCTTAAAACAAAAGACACTGGATTTAAAGCGCAGGATGCGTCATGCGGTGCAGGGCGGAGGAGAAAAAGCGATACAGAAGCAAAAGGCCATCGGGAAACTTACTGCCAGAGAAAGAATTCTTACCTTACTGGATCCGAATACATTCCACGAATACGACCTTTTTGTTGAACATGCTGCCAAGGATTTCGACATGGACAAGAAGCAGCTTCCCGGCGACGGAGTTGTAACCGGTACCGGGATGATCAGCGGGCATCCGATCTGTATCTATGCACAGGATTTTACTGTGGCAGGAGGTTCTCTCGGCCTCATGCATGCCAAGAAGATCGTTAAGATCATGGACCATGCCATGCGACTTAAGATACCTTTGATTGGGATCAACGACTCGGGTGGCGCCCGTATCCAGGAAGGTGTGAATTCCCTGGCCGGCTATGGTGAGATCTTTTACAGGAACACCCAGGCCTCAGGCGTCATCCCCCAAATATCAGTGATACTCGGACCTTGTGCAGGTGGAGCGGTATATTCTCCGGCGCTTACTGATTTTGTTTTCGTGGTGGATAAGATATCCAAGATGTTCATCACCGGACCTGAAGTGATCAAAGCGACCATCGGTGAAGAGATCTCCATGGAAGACCTTGGTGGTGCGCGAGTACATTCCGAAATAACGGGTAACGCACATTTTTATGCTGAGAGTGAACAGCAATGCTTCGACCAGATCAAGCAACTCATAGGCTATATCCCATGGAACAACGCAAAAAAAGCTGATCCATTTCCTAAGAAAACACCTAAAACCCGTTTGTATAAGATTGACACCATCATCCCAACGGATCCTAAAACACCATATGATGTGAGGGATGTAATCCGTTCGATCGTAGATGATTCTGAATTCCTGGAAATCATGGAGCTTTTTGCAAGTAACATTGTAATAGGATTTGCAAGGATCAAAGGCGATACCGTTGGTTTTGTTGCTAACCAACCCATGGTTCTTGCCGGAGTGCTGGATGTTGATTCTTCAGATAAGGCCGCAAGATTTATTCGTTACTGCGATTCTTTTAACATCCCATTGGTAACATTGGTCGATTTACCCGGTTATCTGCCTGGCGTTGACCAGGAACATAGTGGTGTAATCAGACATGGAGCCAAGGTTCTTTATGCATATTCGGAAGCTACTGTGCCAAAGCTAACAGTAATCCTTCGAAAAGCATATGGAGGTGGTTATATCGCCATGTGTTCACACCACCTGAAGGCGGATTTTGTCTGTGCATGGCCAACAGCTGAAATTGCGGTGATGGGACCTGAAGGCGCTGCCAACATTATTTTCAGGAATGAAATAAAAAATGCCGAGAATCCTGATGAGGTAAGGAAACAAAAAATCAAGGAGTACAAGCAAAAGTTTGCCAATCCATACGTTGCTGCTGCTTATGGATACGTGGATGCAGTAATTGACCCCGCTGAAACCAGGAAAGTGCTGATACATGCACTTGAAATTACCAAACATAAGCATGTTAAACCACCTGCCAAGAAACATGGATTACCACCATTCTAATCTTTTGGATCATCATGAAAGAAAAAGACAATATCAGCGATTATAAATATATCTATGTTGATTACGTAAAGTATAAAACCCTGTTAACAAAGAAGTTCCTCAACAGGGAAAAATACGAAGAAAAAGATCCCAGACAGGTCAGGGCCTTTATTCCAGGCACCATTAAAAAGATATATGTCTCACAGGATAAAAAGATAAAGGCCGGCGATAAACTTGTTATCCTGGAAGCTATGAAGATGAAAAATATCATCACCTCACCACTTGACGGAATAGTAAAAAACATACATGTTAAACAGGGTGAAATAGTGGCAAAAAATGCCCTGATCATAGAATTGCACTAATTACCAAATTTCTTCAGAAACATCTGATTGTTTACAGCAATATAATCCAGAATATCGTCTTTGCCCCTGCGATCAATCGCAGAACTTATGAATAAAGGAGGTAATTCCGCCCATGTTTTTAATAGGAATCTGCGATATCTTGCCAGCTTTTTCTGCAGTTCTGTTTTTCCAAGCTTATCGGTTTTGGTAAAAACAATAACGAAAGGAAGCTGATTACTGCCCAGCCATTCCATAAAATTTATATCATTTTCCTGGGGATCGAGGCGGGAATCTATGAGCAAAAAAGTACATACCAGATTGGTCCGGTTCAACAAATAGTTCCTGATCAATTTATCCCATTCCGCACGTAATGCCTTTGAACGTTTTGCATAACCATATCCTGGCAAATCTACCAGATACCAGCTTTCATCGATCAGAAAATAATTGATCAACTGGGTCTTACCAGGTGTTGAAGATATCTTCGCCAGATTTTTATTTCCGGCAAGCATGTTGATCAGTGATGATTTCCCAACATTGGACCTGCCAATAAATGCGTATTCAGGAAAACCTGGCCTGGGGGCCTTATCAAGATCCTTTACAGAAAGAATGAATTTAGCTGACCGGATTGCCTCTGTCATCTTAGCAATTATTTCTTGTAAGTGGAAATATGCCTGTCTTTCTTGTAATCATAAATGTCTTTTACAGTTACAATGATCCCCGTTTCTTCCACATTCCCGAAATGCTTGTTAAGGGCAGTACCAAATGTCTTCATCGTTGGAGACAGGTTCATGTATGCATTAAATAAAGGTGGAATTCCTTCATGAAGACTTCTAACCTGCTGAACAAGAATACGGTAATTTTCCTCATAGTTGCACCCTGTAAAAATGTTGTCGAGCACTTTTCTTCCAGTAGATAATGGGATGGGGTTATGGGGGCGCACCAACTCTTCTTTGTCGGGAAAATATCTCTCAATAAAGAAAATTATCAGGTCCCTGGCTAAACGGTCGAAAGAAGGATACATGGTTACTTTACCAAAAAGGTATTTCACATCAGGATGATCAATGACCACGGCACCCAGTCCATCCCACAAGTTATCGAGGGAATACATTCCCGCACGGATATTAATGGTCGGCTGGTAAAACGGTTGAACAAATGACCTGCCCAGTTCAATGGTATAAGGAATATAGTCTTTCATGAATTTTTCCGAATACCCGAAAAGCTTGGCAGTAGGTGTCCAGATGGTCCCGTCATCCTTCATGGGTAAGTCCTTGCAATGAATAAAGCGGTATCCACCTATTATTTCCTTGTCCCGGGGATTCCAGACAATGAGTTGCTTGAAAGCAATCTCCGCCGTATCATATTCATCTATATCAATAGAGTTCCCGGTTCCACCGCCGGCATCCCTGAAAGTGATCTCCCTCAAACGCCCTATCTCCCGCATCACATTCGGGGCATCATGATGCGTAACAATATATATCTCATTTTTCCCATTATTCGTATCTCTTACAAACCTTTCCCTGGTCAGCTCTTTTAAAAGCAGATCCCTGTCTACCGGTGGAATGATAGTTTCCATATTTATTGCTTTGAAGGTTTCAAACTGTATACAGTATCCATAATTTTCGTTGCCCAATAAGTGTCCGGATGGCTTCTTTCAAGAGTTTTCCAGGAAATGGGTTCACCAAAAACCATGGACATATTCTTTCCCTTTTGCTTATATACTTCATCAACAAGGAAAAACATCTCGAGATTGGCCTTAATACCGAAAAATTTGCGGATGTTGGCCAGGTTATAAAAGAAAGATGAATTTCTACCTGCAAAATACACAGGAAGAATGTCCCTCTGATATTGCCTTGCCTTTGTAATGAAGGTCTTCTTCCATTCAAGATCCCTGATCTTGCCATTTTGCTTCCTGGAAACCAATCCTGCCGGAAAATACAATATCATCTTATCAGACGCAAATGTATCATTCAGTATCTTAACATTTTGTGTGTTGCTGCCATGCTTGTTGATAGGAATAAATAAAGGCCGTAACTGTGGAATATTCATTAAAAGATCATTCACCGGGAAAACTATGTCTTTCCACTTTCTCCCAACAACTGAAATTAGCGCTATGCCATCCAAACCACCAAGGGGATGGTTGCCAGCAACAATGTACCTTCCTTTATCCGGAATGTTCTCCTCTCCAATTATCGTGAGATCTGTAACAAACTCTTCCAGGATGGCATTGGCAAAATCCAGCCCATAATTATCCTGATTCCTGAGCAAAAAATCATTCATCTCATCTTCATGAATTATCCTCCGAATAAATGAGAGAATGAAACCGGGCAATATCTTCAAAAGTCGTGGATTCTTATTCCTGATGACTGACCTCAAATCAATCTGGAAAGGCTCATTTCCTGCCTGCTGTTCATTTAACTGGGACGCTTCCATACATATTCATTTCTTGCCTGTAACAAAATTACAACTATTCTGACAAAAAGCATACTTATATCCAAGATTAATAATCCTTTATAAAATCCTGTTATACTGCTTAATACAGCATCAATAAAAATCTACATATACAGGATAATTGAAACTTTATCAACAGATTGTTGAAAAATAACGTAACCATATCTAAAAAAAAGTGGTAAAAAGTGGTAAAAAGTGGTAAACTATTCCTTATATTTACACATTATTTAAAGTGTCGTGGCAAATATTATCGGAACATATAATTGCAAAGTTGATGCCAAAGGCAGGTTAATGTTTCCTGCAGCATTCAAATCACAACTGCAAGATGCTGTTAAAGAGGGCTTTGTAATTAAACGAAGTATTTTCAGACATTGTCTCGAGTTGTATCCCATGGAAGAATGGAATCAGGAGAGCGAATTGGTTAACAAACTGAACAGATTCAAGAAGAAAAATGTGGATTTTATCCGCAAGTTCATGTCTGGTGTTCATGACACCGAACTGGATTCTACAGGAAGGCTGCTAATACCCAAGAACCTGGCCGAATTCGCCGGCATATCCAAAGAAGTTGTTCTGGCTTCCGTTGTCAACAAAATTGAGATCTGGGATAAAACCGAGTATGAAAATACCATCGACTTTGATCCTGATGAATTTGCCGACCTGGCCGAAGAGGTTATGGGTGATCTTGATAATGAATAAAGGAATATGTTTCATAATGCGGTTTTACTTCAGGAATCGATTGAAGGGCTTATTACGGATCCGGACGGGATCTATGTAGATGCCACCTTTGGTGGAGGAGGCCACTCCCGCGAAATCATGAAACATCTTAACAAGGGTAAACTTATCGCATTCGATCAGGATGATGACACAAAAAAAAATGTGATAAATGACAATAGGTTTATGCTGATCAATGCCAATTACCGGTATTTAAAGAATTTTATCAGGTATCATGATGCCATGCCTGTGACCGGCATCCTGGCTGACCTTGGCATTTCATCACATCAAATAGATATCCCTGAAAAAGGCTTCTCAATCAGATATGACGCTGTATTGGACATGCGGATGGACGAAAGACAAAGTCTCACTGCAACCAATGTGGTCAATGATTACGAGGAAGATGAGCTTTACAGCATTCTGAAAAACTATGGAGAGATCAGAAATGCCGGTAAGCTGACACAGGCCATTATCAGGAAAAGAAAGGAAACCAGCATCACAACAACAGGGCAACTGGTGGCATTAGCAAAACCTCTTGCACCGGGACACCTTGCCAACAAGTATTTAAGCCGGGTATTTCAGGCAATCAGGATAGAAGTAAACCAGGAACTGGATAATCTGAAAATATTCCTGGAACAATGTAAAGAAGTGATCGGGAAAAACGGCCGGCTGGTGATCATCGCTTACCACTCCCTCGAAGACAGGCTGGTAAAAAACTTTTTTAAATCGGGCAATTTCGAAGGAACCATAGAAAAGGATTTTTTCGGGAATACCATGCTTCCCTTCAAGCAAATAAGCAGGAAGCCAATTATTCCCGGCGAGAAAGAAATGGAAGAAAATCCAAGATCACGAAGTGCAAAACTCAGAATAGCAGAAAAAATTTAAGATGAAAGCCAACGAATATAAGGACGCACCTAAAACCAACCATGAACAAAGGGACGGGAGTTCAAACGGCCTGGGGAAATCTGCATATGAGGTACTGGGTGGCACCTTTCTTACCAGGAAAAGGGCCATCCAGTTGCTTCCGTTCATTTTGTATATGGCTTTTCTGGCACTGCTATACATTGGAAACACTTATTACACTGAAAGAAAAATACGCAAAATGAATGATTTAAGGGAAGAGTTGAAGGAACTAAGGTACGAATACATCTCTACAAAGTCTGCGCTGATGGGACAAAAAAAACAATCGACATTGATCAATTACCTGGAGGAAGAAGGAATAAAAGCATCCACAATACCTCCCAAAAAATTAATTATTAAGGATTAACAAATAATGACTGATTCAAGGATAGTCATATTAAGAAGGGTTTATGCAGTCTATGCGGGCATTATTCTGTTTGGACTTGCAATTGCTTTCAAGGCATTGCTGATCCAGGTAGCTGAAGGTCCCGAATTACTTAAAAAAGCGAAGGAGCAGGAACTCAGGTATTTCACAATTGAAGCAAACAGGGGAAACATCATTTCATCCGACGGGTCTTTAATGGCTGTTTCTGTTCCTATTTTCGAGATACGCATGGACGTGGCTTCACCTTTGATCAGCGACAGGGTTTTCTCCCAGAAGATCGATTCGCTGGCATACAGACTCTCCAGGCTTTTCCATGAAAGGTCAAAATATCAATATAAAATGATGCTGGTCAATGCCAGGGAAAATGGCAACAGGTACCTCCTCATTAAGAAAAAAGCAACTTATGAAGAGCTAAAACAATTAAGAACTTTTCCGATCCTGCGGAGAGGAAAGTACAGAGGTGGGTTAATAGCCCGCTCATACACCCAAAGAAAAATGCCCTACGGCGACCTCGCCAAGCGAACCATTGGGTTTGAGGTAACACAGGAAGACATTTTCGTTGGCCTTGAGGGAGCATATGCTGATATTCTTGCAGGAAGAAGTGGAAAACAGCTGCACAGAAGACTTAGCCATGGTGACTGGATGCCTTTAAGAGATGAAAACCAGATCGAGCCTGTCAATGGAAAAGATATTGTTACCACAATTGACATAAACATCCAGGATGTTTCAGAGGCTGCACTACGTAAAAACCTTATAAAACATAAGGCATTCCAGGGTTGTGCAGTAGTTATGGAAGTGGAAACAGGTCACATTAAAGCGATAGCCAACCTCAGAATGAATGAGAAAAGCGGAAAATACGAAGAGTCCTATAATTACGCCATCGGTGAAAAGGTCGAACCCGGATCCACATTCAAACTGGCGTCAATGATCGCTTTGCTTGAAGATAACAAAGTTTCCCTGGATGACACCATCGATGTTGGAGACGGCTGGACCATGTATTATAGCCATACTATGCAGGATGTAAAAAAAATCAGAGATGGAAAAATTACAGCACGGGAAGCCTTTGAAAAATCATCCAACGTGGGAATTTCCCTTATGGTGAATGAAGCGTACAAAGACAAACCCGAAAAATTTGTAGACCATCTAAAAGACATGAGGCTAAATGAGCCTCTTGGTCTGAATATACAAGGTGAAGCCGACCCTGTCATCAAAGATCCTTCTGACAGGGCCAACTGGTATGGAACCACCCTGCCCTGGATGTCTATCGGCTATGAACTGATGCTAACTCCTTTGCAGATCCTTACCTTGTATAATGCTGTGGCCAATAACGGCAGAATGGTTAAACCTATGCTGGTAAAAGAGATACGTCATTCAGGCAAGACCATTGAAAAATTTTACACAGAAAGAAGGGTGAAAAATATATGTGGAAAGAAAACACTGGATTCCGTCAGATCCCTCTTGGAAGGTGTGGTAGAAAAAGGCACAGCAAGAGGAATCAAAAACTCCCAGTATAAAATAGCTGGTAAAACAGGGACGGCAAGGGTAGCTGACAAGAATCGCGGATACAAAAACAAAATATACAACTCCTCATTTGTTGGATATTTCCCTGCGGATAATCCAAAGTATTCTTGCATTGTTATAATCAATGACCCCAAACAAGGCTATTATTATGGGAGTTCTGTTGCAGCGCCAGTGTTTAAGGAAATCACCGACCGGGTGTATGCTTCCTCACATATCATTGCTGAAGAAATAACTGCCGAAAAATACAGCATGCCCGCTATGACCATAGGTATGGAAAAAGATATAGATCTGATCTTTCGAACCCTTGGCGTTGCTGTTGACTCATCGAGCTCATTTACCAGATGGATCGTCACCAGAAATGTGGGTAATACAATAAAATATCTTCCCCGGCGAGTAAGTCCCGGCATAGTCCCCAACGTAGTTGGCATGACCGCCAAAGATGCAGTATTCCTGTTAGAAAGCCTGGGTTTAAATACCAGGATCAGGGGAAGAGGAATTGTAACAAAGCAGTCTATAGAGTCAGGAACACCTGTTAATAAAGGAAATACAATATTATTAAAACTATCGACATAGCATATGAGACAGACCTTAATGGAAGTATTATTTGGTGTTAACATCCGGGAAGTAATCGGCACAACCGTCATATCGGTTACCGATCTGGTTTTTGACTCCAGAAAGGTCAAAAGAGGCAATGCATTTGTGGCTTTTAAAGGTACTCAAACTGATGGGCATAAGTATATCGACATGGCTGTCGACCGCGGTGCTGTAGCCATCATTCATGAAGACAATCCTGAAAACATCCATCCAGGCATCACATATGTAAAGGTCAGCAATAGCCATAAAGCCCTTGGCATCATGGCATCCAATTTATACAACAGCCCCTCCCATCATTTAAAACTTGTGGGTGTAACCGGCACAAATGGTAAAACCACCATTGTAACATTGCTTCACAGGTTGTTCAGGCTATCAGGGTATGGTTGTGCAAAACTTTCAACCATTTCCAATTCCATTAACGAAAAAGAATACGATGCAACCCATACTACACCCGATCCTATTAAACTCAACGCCTTCCTTCATGAGGCAGTCGAAAGCGGATGTGAATACGCTTTTATGGAGGTAAGTTCACATGCCATAGATCAATACAGGATAGCAGGATTGAATTTTTCAGGAGGCATATTTACCAACATCACCCACGAACACCTTGATTATCATAAGACATTTAAGGATTACCTCGAAACCAAGAAGAAGTTCTTCGATGCACTCCCTTTACATGCATTTGCCATTGCTAACCACGATGATAAAAACGGAAGTTTTATGCTGCAAAACACTATGGCAAGAAAGTTAAGTTATGGTCTCAAAGGATTTGCAGACTTTAAGGGTAAGATCCTGGAATCTCATTTCAACGGATCACTAGTATCTATTCAGGGACAGGAGATATGGATAAAGCTGACAGGAGATTATAATGTCAGCAATATTATGGCTGTATATGGCACCGCATTAGTACTCGGCCTGGATAAAAAAGACATCCTGGTAACGCTTAGTGAGCTGGAACCAGCAGAAGGACGTTTTAACACCCTTCATGCAGAAAACAATGTCTCTGCCATTGTTGACTATGCACATACGCCTGATGCCCTGGAAAATATTCTGTCAGCAATAAACAGAATGAGAACAGGAAATGAACAGCTCATCACAGTAATTGGCGCTGGTGGTGACAGGGATACAAGCAAAAGGCCTTTAATGGGGAATATTTCGGCAGTTCAAAGTACTACGGTGATACTGACCTCTGACAACCCAAGATCGGAAGATCCTGAAAAGATCATTGAAGATATGAAAAAAGGTATCGACCCCGTCAATGCTAAAAAGGTTATAGCCATTGTTAACAGGAAGGAAGCCATTAAAACGGCTTGTACGCTGGCAAAGGCGGGTGATATCATACTGATTGCAGGAAAAGGACATGAGAAATACCAGGAAATCGATGGGATCAGGCACCCATTTGATGATAAAGAGATTTTAATGGAATTCCTGGAAATAAAATAATAAAACGATGCTATACTATCTGTTTGATTATTTGCAAAAATGTTGCGACTTCCCGGGAGCCGGAGTGTTTCAGTATATCTCCTTCAGGGCTGCTGCAGCAGTGATCACTTCATTGATCATTTCCATGTTTTTTGGAAAGACCTGGATTAAGTTCCTCAATCGCAAACAGGTAGGCGAAACCATCCGTGACCTTGGACTGGAAGGGCAACTGGATAAGCAGGGAACCCCTACAATGGGCGGGCTTATTATCCTTGCTGCCATACTTATTCCAACCCTTTTGTTTGCCAAGCTTTTTAATGTTTACATCATCCTCATGATATTTACCACCATCTGGCTTGGAATGATCGGATTTCTGGATGACTACATAAAAGTTTTCAAAAAGAACAAAAAAGGGCTGGCTGGAAAATATAAAGTTGCAGGACAAATAATTCTGGGTCTGATCGTCGGACTGACGATGTATTTCAATGAATCAGTGGTTATTCGAGAGAATATTCCTGCCGAAGAACAAACAGCAACATTGCAATCAGGCCAGAATTCAGTGGAATCCAAGAATGTTAATTTCACAAAGGTTGATACCAAATCAACAAAAACTACCATTCCATTTTTCAAGAACAATGAGCTGGATTATGCCATTCTTATATCCTGGGTTGGAAAAAATGCATACCAATATGCCTGGCTGGTTTTTATTCCTGTTGTCATACTTATCATCACTGCTGTATCTAACGGTGCCAACCTCACCGATGGCATGGATGGATTGGCAACAGGGACTTCTGCCATCATAGGAACCACCCTTGGTGTTTTGGCATGGGTATCCGGCAACATCATCTTTGCCGACTACCTTAATATTATGTACATACCCAATACAGGTGAGTTGACAATATATATCAGTGCATTTGTAGGCGCCTGTATTGGGTTCCTTTGGTACAATGCATATCCGGCACAGGTTTTCATGGGTGATACAGGAAGTCTTTCTATTGGCGGTATCATTGCCGTTTTCGCCATACTCATAAGGAAGGAATTACTGATTCCCATTCTATGCGGAATTTTCCTGGTGGAAAGCCTTTCCGTGATCATGCAGGTCGGGTACTTCAAATATACCAAGAGGAAATTCGGGGAAGGCAGAAGGATTTTTAAAATGTCGCCACTCCACCACCATTTTCAATTATCAGGATATCCAGAGCCCAAAATAGTACAACGATTTCTAATCGTCGGCATCATGCTGGCTGTATTTACGATCATAACATTAAAACTCAGATAAGCATTGAATGAGGCAATACGACATAGTCATATTAGGATCCGGAGAAAGTGGCACAGGTGCTGCCGTTCTCGCAAAGACAAAAGGCCTCAATGTCTTTGTCTCCGATCTGGGCAGGATCAATGACAAGTACAAAAACGTTCTTTTAAATCATGATATCCCTTTTGAGGAAGGCAAGCACAGTAAAGATCAGATACTTGGTGCGAATACCATCGTGAAGAGCCCAGGGATTCCCGATAATGTTGCATTGGTCCAAGAGGCCATCAATATAAAGGTCCCGGTGATTTCAGAACTGGAGTTTGCATACCGGTACACCAATGCCAAACTCGTATGTATTACAGGAAGCAACGGTAAAACCACCACAACCCTGCTCACGCATCATATTTGTAAGAAAGCAGGTCTTAATGCCGGATTGGCCGGCAATGTGGGAAACAGCTTTGCCTGGCAGGTAGCAAAAAACAAGCATGATATCTATATCCTCGAAGTAAGCAGTTTCCAGCTGGATGGCATGTTTGAATTTAAAGCTGATATAGCAGTGCTACTGAACATCACTCCGGATCATCTCGACAGGTACAACAACAGCTTCAGCAAATATGCGGATTCGAAATTCAGGATTATTCAGAATCAGAAAGCAGAGGATGCCTTCATTTATTGTGCTGATGATACGACAATCATCCGGGAAATTCAAAAAAGGAATATCAAATCAAAAAAATATCCTTTCTCAATCAATGAAATCATTGATGGAGAAGGTGCTTGGTTGGAAAATAACCAAATCATTATAAACATTAAATCAAACCGTCTGATTATGACAATGGAAATGTTAGCATTACAGGGCAAACACAACATTTACAACTCGATGGCATCAAGTGTTGCAAGCAAGCTGATCGACATCCGTAAGGAAACCATAAAAGCCAGCTTGTCGGATTTTCAGAACATTGAACATCGTCTGGAGGTTGTAGCCAATGTTATGGGCATTGAATTCATAAATGATTCAAAAGCCACCAACATCAATTCAACCTGGTATGCACTTGAAAGCATGCAAAGGAAAGTGATCTGGATAGTGGGAGGACTGGATAAAGGAAACGACTACAGTCATCTGATGAACCTGGTCAGAGATAAAGTAAAGGCTATCATTTGTCTTGGCGTTGACAACAAGAAAATATTTAACGCATTTGCAGACCTCCCCATAACCATGGTCGAAACAAAGTCGATGAAAGAAGCCGTCCGTTATGCCATATACCTGGGGGAGAAAGACGATATCGCATTGCTTTCTCCGGCCTGTGCAAGCTTCGACCTTTTTGAAAATTATATTGACAGGGGGAACCAGTTCAAGGAGGCTGTGAAGGAACTATAATTAAAAACTATGTCAAAGATCCTAAGCAACATAAACGGTGACAAAGTAATTTGGGCGGTAGTGATTATATTGTCGATATTTTCACTTCTTGCAGTATACAGCTCAACAGGAACACTTGCTTATAAATACCAGTCTGGAAACACAGAATATTATATGCTCAAGCATCTGTTCATTCTTGCATTTGGAATCGTCATTATCTATTTCACACACCTCATCAAGTTTACATATTTTTCCAGGATCTTTCAAATCGCTCTTTTCATAGCCATTCCATTGCTCATATTGACCTTGTTCATCGGCCTTAATCTTAATGAAGCGAAAAGGGTGCTGCCATTGCCTTTCAACCTGACCTTTCAAACCTCAGACCTTGCCAAGCTAACGCTGATCATGTTTCTGGCCAGATCACTAACACGCAAAGACATTGACATCAGAAATTTCAAAACAGCATTTTTCCATTTGTTTTTACCAACATTGATTGTTTGCATCCTGATCTTCCCCTCTAACTTCTCAACAGCCGCCATTCTGTTTGCCATATGCTTCATGTTGATGTTCATAGGCAGAGTCAGGCTCAATCATATTGCATATTTCCTGGGAATGGTGCTTGTTGTCCTTGCCTTTGCAGTTCTCATCGGGAATGTATACCCCAGTGTATTACCCAGGATGGAAACCTGGACCAGCAGAATAGAGAGCTTCCTGGATAAAGACAAGCAAACGGAACATGATTATTACCAGGTTGAACAATCAAAAATAGCGATTGCATCGGGTGGTCTGTTGGGGAAAATGCCAGGAAACAGCACCCAAAGAAATTTTCTTCCCCATCCATATTCCGATTTTATCTATGCCATCATCATAGAAGAATATGGATTTGTCGGGGGTGTATTTATTTTACTCCTATACCTCATATTGTTCTTCAGGGTAGTCAGGATCGTAACGAAAGCACCGAGAAATTTTGGCGCCCTTTTAACCTTTGGAGTAGGATTTTCCCTTGTGTTCCAGGCCATGGTAAATATGGCCGTGGCAGTTAACCTGTTACCCGTAACCGGGCAGCCCCTGCCCCTGATCAGCATGGGAGGAACCTCCATTTGGTTTTCCTCCATAGCCATCGGGGTTATACTGAGTGTTAGCAAAGAAATAGATAAAGAAGTAGACCATGAAGCAGAACTTGCAACGACATAAAAAAAGATTCATCATCAGTGGTGGTGGCACAGGGGGACATATCTTTCCCGCCATAGCCATAGCAGATGCACTCCGCGAAAAGCTGGGTGATTGTGATATCCTTTTTGTTGGTGCAAAAGGCCGTATGGAAATGGAAAAAGTACCACAAGCAGGCTATGAAATAAAAGGATTATGGATCAGCGGATTGCAAAGAAGTCTGACCATGAAAAATCTGCTTTTTCCGGTGAAGGTTTTATCCAGCTTGTTTAAAGCAAGGCAGATCGTTAGATATTTCAAACCCGACGCCGCCATTGGAACAGGAGGTTACGCCAGCGGGCCTACCCTTCAGATGGCCTCCTCAATGGGAATTCCTACAATTATACAGGAACAAAATTCTTTCCCGGGCATTACCAATAAATTGCTTGCGAAAAAAGCAAAAAAGATATGTGTTGCATACGAAGGCATGGAGAAATATTTCCGTAAGGAAAAAGTCGTTTTTACCGGCAATCCTGTCAGAAAAAATATCCTTGAAACACAAACAAAAAAACATGAGGGATTAAAACATTTTAAACTTCAGGATAACCTTCCGGTAGTTCTGGTCGTTGGTGGAAGCCAGGGTGCACTTTCCATAAACAAGTCGATAACAAAGTTCCTGCCTTTCTTCAGAAAAGAAAAAGTGCAGCTTATATGGCAGACAGGTCCGAACTATGAAGAAACTGCCAGAAGAGCATTGGAAGAAATTGCTCCAGATGAAGCATCCTATATCAGAATAATGCCTTTCATTAAAGAGATGGAGCTGGCATATGGTGTTGCAGACATTGTTGTTTCGAGGGCCGGGGCCATCGCCATCTCAGAACTTTGCATCACAGGAAAGCCGAGTATTCTGGTTCCTTTGCCTTCGGCAGCGGAGGACCATCAAACAAAAAATGCACATTTCCTGGAAGAAAAAAAGGCTGGCATTATGATCAAGGATAACAAACTTGATGATGAACTGGAATCTACGCTGTCAGAATTAATCAACAACAAAGAAAGACAGAAAGAACTGGCAGTCAACATAAAAGCCTTCGCAGTGAATAACGCTGCCGACAGGATTGCCGAAGTAATTATCAATACCACAGGATCATGAACCTGAGCAACCTGAAACACATATATTTTATCGGCATTGGTGGCATTGGAATGAGTGCCCTCGCAAGATATTTCCGCAAAAGCGGTGCGGTTGTTTCAGGCTACGACAAAGTGCGGACCCCGCTTACCGAAAAACTTGAGAAGGAAGGAATCCCGGTTATTTATGAAGATGATCCCGGTTTACTGCCAGACAGCATTGACCTGATCATTGTAACACCGGCCATTCCGGTGAACCACAAGCAGCTCACATATTTATCCGGAGAATGTATTCCGATTCGCAAGAGGTCTGAGGTGCTGGGCGCGATAACCAAAGACAAAACAACCATTGCGGTGGCTGGAACACATGGGAAAACAAGTGTTTCCTCTATCCTGGCACATATTCTGAACCATACAGGCAAAAAGGTGTCTGCCTTTGTTGGCGGCATCATGAAAAACTACGACAGCAATGTGATTTTTTGCTGTGATCCTGAGATTCTGGTTGTTGAAGCCGATGAATACGACCGGTCTTTGTTAAGTTTAAATCCAACTATGGCTGTTATTACGGCAATGGATGCCGATCACCTGGATGTTCACGGCTCCAGAGATTCTTTGGTTGAAACTTTTCGGAAGTTTACAGAAAAAATTGACAAGAAAGGCCATTTGATCATTAATGAAAAAATTGAAACAAATTTTATCGGCCATTCTGTTCCCAGACGTTACGGATTTGAAAAGGGATCAGATTATCAAATCACTGACTACAGGATACATAAAAATCAATATGAATTTGATGCCAAAGGTCCCAATGACTTTTCACTTAAGGGTGTAAAATTCAGAATACCCGGTCGGTTCAATCTGGAAAATGCCCTTGCGGCTGCGGCAATGGCTTTCCTATATGGTTGTAAAGATGGCATCAAAGAAGCACTCGAAACATATGAAGGCGTAAAAAGAAGGTTTGATTACAGGATTAACCTGCCAGGAATGGTTTATATTGACGACTATGCGCATCATCCGGAAGAGATCCGTGCTTGTGTAAACGCTGTAAAAGAATTGTATCCCGGGAAAAAAATAACCGGTATTTTCCAACCACACCTGTTTACCAGGACAAGGGATTTTGCAGACGAATTTGCACAGAGTCTGGATTTGCTTGATGATATTATCCTTTTGGATATCTATCCTGCCAGGGAGTTGCCCATTGAAGATGTCAGTTCAGGTCTCATCCTGGAAAAAATGAAAAACAAATCAAAACAAATTTGCTCAAAGGAAGAGTTAACAGGAATTATCAACGATAAGGAACCGGAAATACTCCTGACAATAGGAGCCGGAGATATAGATCAGATGGTAGAACCAATTGAACAATTACTATTAAAAAAATATGCTTAAGCAAATATTTGAAATATTAATATGGATCATTGTTGGAACGGGGGTTGTCCTGCTGTTGTCATTTACGGCAAAACACCAGGGAACAAAAATTTGCAGTGATATAAAAATACATATTGACCAAAGCAGTAAGGACACCCTTATAACCACTGAACAACTCCTTGGATTGCTTGAAGAAGAATGTGGCGAGATGGTTGGCAAACCCATCAATTCACTGAACTTCCTGAAAATTAACCAGGCAATAAGCAAATTAAGTCCTGTCATCAGTACAGGTGCATATACTGATATCAATGGAACTCTGAATGTATATATAAACCAGAGAACCCCATTGTTGAGGTTGTATACCAAAGAAGACAGGGATTACTATGTTGATGAAGATGGCATATTGTTCTGGTCGCAAACACCCAATACAGTATATGCTTTAATCGCCAATGGATTCATTTCCACAACTACCATACAAACCGGTACCGTGGCTATGATCGACACGATTGAGAATGCCGAATTGCTCAGAAACATCTTTGAACTGGCAACATTGATCAGGGAAAATGAATTTTTAAATGCCTTAATTGATCAGATATATATTACACAGGATAAAGAAATCGAACTCATTCCAAAGGTTGGGAGACAGGTCATTCTGTTTGGTGGATTCAAAGAAATGGAAGAAAAACTTGAAACTCTTGATAATTTTTACCGGCAGGGCATCAAAGAAGCCGGCTGGAGAAAATATAAAACCATTAATTTAAAATTTAAAGACCAGATTGTTTGTTCAAAAATATAATGCTATGGGAAAAACAGATATCATCGTAGGGCTGGATATTGGAACAACAAAGATTGCTGTAATTGTTGGCACAAAAAACGAAAATGGTAAAATAGAGATCCTTGGGCACGGAAAAACCGAGTCGCTTGGTGTTAAAAGAGGCGTGGTTTCCAATATTGAAAATACAGTCCGCTCAATACAGATCGCCATTGAACAGGCAGAGCAACGCTCCGATGTACAAATCAAATATGTAAATGTTGGGATAGCAGGTCAACACATTAAAAGCATTCAGCATCATGGAAGCATCATCCGCAAGAACATTGATGAAGAGATCAGCCAGGATGATATTGAAACACTGAATAGCAATATGTATAACCTGAACATGAATCCCGGAGAGGAGATTATTGATGTGATACCCCAGGAATACATTATAGATGCCGAACAGGGGATTAAGCATCCGGTAGGCATGCTGGGAAATACACTTGAGGCCAACTTCCATATAATCATAGGGCAAACTGCTGCTGCAAAAAACATTTACAAATGCGTAAGAAAAGCGGAACTGGAGGTTGTCGGACTGATCCTGGAACCTATTGCATCAGCCCAGGCCTGTCTGAGCGAAGAAGAAAAAGAAGCAGGCGTGGCCCTTGTAGATATTGGTGGCGGGACGACAGATATCGCAATTTTCCAGGATGGCATCATAAGGCATACAGCTGTAATCCCATTTGGAGGAGACATTATAAGTGAAGATGTGAAGGAAGGTTGTACCATCATAAAAAAATATGCTGAAGAATTGAAGGTCAAGTTTGGTTCCGCACTGGCAAGTGAAAACCGTGAAGAAGAGATAGTAGCCATACCAGGTTTAAGGGGAAGGCCGCCAAAAGAAATTACTTTAAAAAACCTGGCACATATCATACAGGCCCGGATGGAGGAGATCATTGAACATGTATATTATGAGATCAAAAACTCGGGATATGAAAAAAAGCTTATTGCCGGAATTGTACTTACCGGTGGTGGAGCATTGTTGAAGCACGTATCACAGTTAACTGAATTCATGACAGGAATGGCTACAAGGATAGGATATCCCAATGAACACCTTTCCAGCGAAGTGTCTGATGATATCGCCAGCCCAATGTATTCAACAGGTATAGGGCTTGTTATTGAAGGAATAAATCGTTTTGAAAGAGAAAAGAAGAAGCAACAAAAATCAGGATCTAAAAAAGAATCAGACGTCGCTGAAAATGGAAAATCAGGACAAAAAGATAAAAAAACCTTCAGGCCACCCACCTTTCTTAAAAGGATACAAGACTGGTTTGAAAGGGATGAACTGGAATAATCAACAAGACAAAATAATAAAAACCCAACCAAAAAGTCTAAGAATATGGAAGATGCATTCACTTTTGAATTACCAAAGAACCAATCGTCCATCATAAAAGTGATAGGAGTTGGCGGTGGAGGCAGTAATGCTGTTAACCACATGTACAAACAAGGTATTGAGGGTGTTGACTTCATCGTTTGCAACACCGATTTACAAGCACTCGAGATGAGTCCTGTTCCAAACAAGGTTCACCTGGGTAAAAAAGGACTTGGAGCCGGGGCTGTGCCCCAGGTGGGAAGAAGGGCAGCAGAAGAGAAGGCCGGTGAAATCAAGGAATTGCTATCACACAACACCGAAATGCTATTCATAACTGCCGGCATGGGAGGTGGAACAGGTACAGGCGCTGCACCAGTTATTGCGAGGGTAGCCAAAGAAATAGACCTTGATGATGATGATGTGAATAAGATCCTGACTGTTGCTATCATTACAATCCCATTCTCCTTCGAAGGAAGAAAAAGAAAAAAACAAGCCATTGAGGGGATTGCAGAACTAAGAAAGCATTGTGATGCAGTGCTGATCATCAGTAACGATAAACTCAGGCAGCTTTATGGAGACCTTCCCCTTTCCAAAGCGTTTGCGGAAGCAGACAATATTTTGCTGAGCGCAGCAAAAGGTATTGCAGAGATCATTACAGTAAAAGCCTATGTAAACATCGACTTCAAGGATGTTAACACGGTTATGAAAAATAGTGGCGTAGCAATCCTGGGAACAGGCATTGCCGAAGGAAAAGACAGGGCGACAAAAGCCATTGATATGGCACTCACTTCACCACTGCTCAACGACAATGACATCACTGGTACAAATAATATTCTCTTGTATCTGTCTTCCGGTGAAAAAGAACTCTCTATGGATGAAATAACGGATATTACAGAATATATCATCAATAAAGCAGGAAGCGATGTTGAAATTATTTGGGGAGCAGGAAGCGACAGCAGCCTGAGTGACAGCATCAGTGTTACAGTAGTTGCTACTGGCTTCGACAAAAATGAGCTGGTCCAGAAACAAAGAAAAATCCGCCATAATTTAAATGATGATGTGGAACAAAAGGAAAAGCCGGTTCCTGCCAATATTGAAACACCAAAAGAAGAGATCTGGCTAATTAACAAGGACTCAGATGTAAAAGAACCTGAAGAAATTGATGATAAAATTGAGGTCAAAGAAGAGAGCAAGATCATCTTTTCACTCAATGACGATGACTCAGAAATTGAGAACAAAAAATCAAAGCTAAAGAATATACCATCTGAGTTGACAGGAAGCTTATTTGATGCCGAATTTGAGAACACCAGTCCTCAGAAGGAAAGAAAGAAAGTCAAGTCCATTCCGGTATTCGATAATGATGAGATGGAGAAAAAGAAAAAAGAAAGGGCAGCCAAGCTCAAAGCATTAAGTATGCAGATCAAAAATCCATCCGGCCTTGCTGAACTTGAAAAAGAACCGGCATACATAAGAAAAAACATTATGCTGAGTGATACAAAACCATCGGAAGAAGCTATCATCTCACGATATAGTCTGGAAAAAAATGAAGACGACAGCATTGACCTGAAATCCGACAATCCCTATCTGCATGATAATGTTGATTAAATTTGCAGGACAGAAATATTATTAAGATCATGAGTTTAACCGATAAAATCAACCAGGACATAAAAGCAGCCATGCTGGCCAAAGAATCCAAGAAGCTTGAAGCATTAAGGGCAGTTAAAGCAGCTTTGCTTTTAGCCAAAACAGAGAAAAAATCCGGAGGTGAAGTAACTGAAATGGCAGAAATGCAAATTCTTCAAAGGCTGATAAAACAAAGGAAAGAATCTGCAGAGCTATATAAATCGCAAAAAAGGGATGACCTGGCAGAAGAAGAAGAATTTCAGGCCGCTGTCATCAATGAATACTTGCCTGAACAGATGGACGAAGAAACCATTACCCGGGAGGTAAAAAAAATCATTGAAGAGACAGGAGCCAGCGGAATGAGTGATATGGGCAAAGCAATGGGTGTTGCAGTAAAAAAGCTTGCCGGCAAAGCCGATAACAAAATGATTTCCCAGATCGTAAGAAAATTGCTGGCATAAAAAAAGAGGGCCGGTAAAGCCACTGCCCTCTATATATTTCCCTTTTATGGAGATCTATCCAAGCATCAACCTTTTAAAAGACGTAACTGTCAGGCCTTTATCATGTTCTGTAATATATTGCTTAACAGTTTTCTTTGAATCCCTGGTAAACTCCTGATTTAATAAAGTATTCTCTTTATAAAACTTGTTGAGCTTACCCATTGCAATTTTCTCAAGCAATTCTTCTGGTTTACCTTCCTGACGGGCCTGTTCTTTACCTATCTCGATTTCTTTCTGGATTATACCTTCGTCAACATCATCCTTATCAACTGCTACCGGGTTCATGGCTGCAATTTGCATTGCAATCTCTTTTCCGAGCTCATCAATACCGTCAACATCAGCTTTGTTAAACCCTACGAGGGTTGCAAGCTTATTCCCCATGTGGATATATCCATAAGTTGCCGGAGCATCAATGAATTCAAATCCATTAAGTTCAATCTTTTCTCCAATCTTGCCAACTTGTTCAGTAAGGTTTTGTTCAACAGTCCTTCCATTAAAATCCATAGACATCAGTTCTTCCATCGATTTGGGAGTATTTATTACTGCTTTATCAGCAATTTCCCGGACAAATTTTACAAAATCTTCGTTCTTAGCCACGAAGTCGGTTTCACAATTCACCAGGATGATAGCTCCATAATTTTTCGCATCATTGGTCTTTGCAAGTACGACACCTTCCCTGGCCTCTTTATCTGCCCTTTTGGATGCAACTTTCTGACCCTTTTTTCTTAGTATTTCAATCGCCTTTTCAACATCACCATCACTTTCTTGTAAGGCTCTCTTACAATCCATCATTCCTGCTCCGGTGATCTTACGCAAGTTATTTACTTCAGCTGCTGTGATTTTTGCCATTTTTTTAAAATGTTTTGTTATGAGATGAATGATTATTTCTTTGGTTTAGTAATGGGCTTTCTTGGTCTTTTACCAGTGCTTTTAGGACTTTCCCCATCTTTCTCCTTCATTTTTGTCAACTTTGGTTCACTGTCTTTACCCCGTTTTAACCTTTCTTCTTCTTCATCGAAATCCTCAACCTTCTCATACTTCTTTTTCTCTTCAATGGATTTTTCTAATTCCTCGGCAACTTCTTCTTCATGGGCTTTCTTTTCACGATCCATTTTTCTTTCCACCAGGCCTTCTTCAACGGCATTAACCATGATTTTCACAATCAAGGCAATTGATTTCGATGCATCGTCATTGGCAGGTATTGCAAAATCTATCTTCTTTGGATCTGTATTGGTATCAACCATCCCAAAAGTCGGAATGTTCAGTTTCTTAGCCTCTGCAACTGCAATTTTCTCTTTGTTGATATCAACAATGAATATCGCAGAAGGCAAGCGGTTCAGATCAGAAATACTACCAAGCTGTTTCTCTAACTTAGCCCTTTCTCGTGTAATCTGTAGACGCTCCCTTTTGGATATGTTCTTCCAGGTATTCGTAGTCATCATTTTATCAATAGAGGCCATTTTCCTGACAGCCTTCCGGATGGTAGCAAAATTAGTTAACATACCACCAGGCCAACGTTCAGTAACATATGGCATATTGACTTTCTGAACGTGTTCTGCAACAATATTTTTTGCTTGTTTTTTGGTTGCAACAAAAAGAACCTTTTTGCCTGATTTGGCAATTTGTTTGAGTGCAGATGCTGCCTCATCCACTTTTGCAATTGTTTTGTACAGATCAATGATGTGTATCCCGTTTCTCTCCATAAAAATATAAGGAGCCATATTGGGATTCCATTTCCTTTTTAAGTGACCAAAGTGAACGCCTGCGTCCAACAACTCATCAAATGTTGTTCGTGCCATTTTTTCAATTTTAATTGTTTACATTCATTTAAAGCAACCTGCAAGTAGCATATTAAAAATGGTCTTGCCGGTTTTGATACTAAACTCAATCCAATAATTCGATTAACGCTTGCTGAATTGGAATCTCTTCCTGGCCTTTTTCTGGCCATATTTTTTTCTTTCAACCATCCTGGGATCCCTTCTGAGCAATCCTTTCGGTTTAAGGCTGGTTCTGTATTCAGGATCAATTTTCACGAGGGCTCGTGAAATGGCCAGGCGCAAAGCTTCTGCCTGTCCGGTTATACCACCTCCATCAAGAATCACTTGAATATCATATTTGCTGGTAGTATCTGTCAACTCAAATGGTTGCTGAATTATATAATGCAGGGTAGGTAATGAAAAATATTCCTTATAATCCCTGTTATTTACGGTGATTGTGCCTTTGCCTTCTCTGAGATATATCCTGGCAACTGCAGTTTTTCTCCTTCCTATCGCGTTGATTATATCCATTGTTGTAATAATCTATCTTAACTTAATTTAAATTCTTTCGGTTTTTGCGCTTCGTGCATGTGATCCGGGCCTGCGAAAACATGCAGGTTGCCAAATAATTTCTTTCCAAGCCTGTTTTTTGGAAGCATCCCTCTGACTGCATTTTCAATTATAAATTCCGGCTTTTTCGCAATCATCTCCTGGGGAGTCCTGAACCTTTGGCCTCCAGGATAACCGGAATGCCTGACATATTGCTTATCAGTAAATTTACTGCCTGTGAAAACAATCTTTTCGGCATTTATTACAATCACATTATCACCACAATCCACGTGTGGAGTATAATATGGTTTGTGCTTCCCTCTTAGCAACTTAGCAATTCCACTGGCAAGTCTTCCTACCGTTTGGTCAGTTGCATCAATGATCAGCCATTCCTTTACAACTGTCTCATTATTCGCACTTATCGTCTTGAAACTCAATGTATCCATTCTGTCTTAAATTACGGGTCTTTCTGTTCTTTCTGAAAATGGGGTGCAAAGTTAGAACTTAATTTTTTATTTAACAAATTTACCCAACACTAAAATAACAATAAAATATTCAGGACGTTGAATGATATATATCGTGATAAACAATAATGAAAAAGCAACAAAATGAAGGTAATCCGCAATAGTTTCACCTGGGTTTTCATATTTTCAGTGGCCATGGCTTTCCTGGAAAGTGCAATAGTGATCTATCTCAGAGAATTATATTATCCTGAAGGATTTGCATTTCCTTTGAAAGCACTGCCCGGGATCATCGCTGCCACAGAATTGTTCAGGGAAGCAGCCACAATCATTATGCTTTTAGCAATCAGCATTATTGCTGGGAAAAATGGGGCTGAAAGATTTGCATATTTTCTTTTTTCTTTTGCAATCTGGGACATCTTTTATTATATCTTCCTGAAGATCATTCTTGGATGGCCTGCTTCATTTTTGACCTGGGACATATTATTTCTTTTACCGGTTTCATGGGTAGGGCCTGTTATTGCCCCTATCCTTAATTCACTAACCATGATATTATTAAGCTTGCTGATCCTGCATTTTTCTTCAATCAAAAAATCTGCAAGGATTCATGTAAGGGAATGGGGGTTGCTCATCATTGGATCTTTGGTTATTATCGTGTCTTATACCATGGATTATGTCTCATTCATGCTTCAAAGGTTTTCTTTGATCGAACTTTTTTCCTACAGTGATCCTGAGAAAATTATTTCTTATAGCACCCATTATATACCTATGAATTTTAACTGGACAGTTTTCATTGTTGGACAGATCATACTTTTTATAGCCATTGCTCTGTATGGTTTCAGAAATGTGGGTCAACAATCTTCATAAAAATGTGTAATTTCGCTGATTAAAATAATTTCCATGTCGATAATAGCTGAAAACGTTACCAAACTTTATGGCAAGCAAAAAGCACTGGACAATGTTTCCATTGAGGTAAAACCAGGTGAGATTGTGGGCCTTCTTGGGCCAAATGGTGCAGGAAAATCTACCATGATGAAGATCCTCACCTGCTTTATCCCACCATCTTCAGGCAATGTTTCAATTTACGGCTTTGATGTTATGGAACACCCTACCGATGTAAAAAAGAGGGTTGGGTATTTACCTGAAAACAACCCCCTGTACCTCGATATGTATGTTAAAGAATACCTCAATTATATTGCCGGTATCTATAAAATTGGAAAAATAAAGAAAGAAAGGATCAACAATATTATTTCCATTGCCGGACTTGAAGTTGAACAGTATAAGAAAATTGGTGAATTATCAAAAGGGTACAGGCAAAGGGTTGGGTTGGCACAAGCTCTGCTGCATAACCCGGATGTCCTCATTCTCGACGAACCCACTTCAGGTCTTGATCCAAATCAGCTTCTTGAAATCAGAAACCTCATAAAGAAAATTGGCTCTGAAAAAACAGTAATGCTATCCACCCATATCATGCAGGAAGTGGAAGCAATCTGCGACCGGGCCATCATTATCCATGAAGGAAAGATCGTTGCCGATGACACAACAGAGAATCTTTCCCGCCTTTCATCCCACCATGATATCGTTATCGTGGAGTTCAATGAGAAAGTTAAGGAAAATGACCTTGAAGCAATTAAGCATATTGAATCTTCCAGGCTTGTCTCAGAAAATACCTGGGAGCTTACAGCAAATTCAAAATATGACATACGATCTGACATCTTTCAATTTGCTGTGGACAAGGGACTCAAAGTCCTTGCCCTTAACAAACATGAAAGCAGCCTGGAAGAAGTATTTCAAATGTTAACAAAAAAACAGGAAGGTATTCCAACCAATAATCAGTAATGTTTACTTTTGCGGTTTGCACATATTTAAAGATATTAAATAAACTTAAATAAATAGATATGGGATATTTATTTACATCTGAATCTGTTTCGGAAGGACACCCGGACAAGGTTGCTGATCAAATATCAGATGCACTGCTGGATGAGTTTTTACGCAAGGACCCTGATTCAAAAGTGGCATGCGAAACAATGGTCACCACAGGACTTGTTGTTTGCAGTGGAGAAGTCAGAACTGAAGGTTATGTACACATTGATGAAATTGTAAGAAAGACCATCAAAGATATTGGCTACACGAAAGCCTCCTATAAATTCGAAGCTGAATCCTGTGGGGTTATTAACACCATCCATGAACAGTCACAGGATATCCGGCAGGGAGTGGAAAGGATAAATGAAGAAGAACAAGGTGCAGGCGATCAGGGAATGATGTTTGGTTATGCCAACGTTGAAATGGATAACTATATGCCTATGCCGATTGAGTTGGCCCACATGTTGGTACAGGAACTCGCTGCCATCAGGAAAGAAGGCAAACAGATGACCTATGTAAGGCCAGACTCCAAATCCCAGGTCACCATTGAATATGATGATAACAATCATCCTGTAAGAATCGATACCATTGTACTTTCTACACAGCATGATGATTTTGCCGGGGAAAAAGAGATGCAGGAAACAATCACCAAAGACATCAGGGAAATTCTGATCCCCAGAGTCAAGGCCGGCCTGCCCAAAAGAGTTACTGATCTTTTTCAGGATGATTACAAACTGTTTGTTAATCCAACAGGTAAATTTGTCATCGGCGGTCCACATGGCGATACCGGACTGACCGGCAGAAAGATCATCGTTGATACTTATGGAGGAAAAGGCGCCCATGGCGGAGGTGCGTTTTCAGGAAAGGATGCTTCAAAGGTCGATCGTTCTGCCGCATATGCTATGAGGCATATCGCAAAAAATCTTGTTGCTGCAGGTGTGGCCAGAGAAGCCCTTGTCCAGGTAGCTTATGCTATTGGCATGGCAAACCCTGTCGGACTCTATGTCGACACATTTGGCACTTGTCAGGTAAAAGATAGCAGAGGGAATACAATCACAGATCATACCATTGCAGAAAAACTGAAAGAGATTTTTGACCTGAGGCCATATGCAATTATTAAGCGATTTGGCCTGTGCAACCCAATTTTTCTGAAAACATCAACATACGGCCATTTCGGAAGAACACCTTACACCGAGGAAGTGGAAGTATTCCATAAAGGAAAAGATACTTATCAGAAAGTAGTAGACGGAGAAGAAAAAACTTTTAAGAAAGCAGAGTTTTTTGCCTGGGAAAAACTGGACCATATTGATGAAGTTAAAAAAGGCTTCTCAAATATTAATAAATAACTAAGAATGCCCATTTTCTATTGAGGATCTCTTTAATTGCGCAATGAAGTTAAATCGTTGAGACAGATCAATACATCCCTTAAATCGAAGATCCAATCCTCAATATTCATAAGCCTTTTCCAACGAATAGAAGGGTTTTTTCTTCAATCGCAGATATCTAACGTCTAATTATTTACTACAAGCCTCTTTGATTCTAAAAATTGCCCCTGAACCTTAATAGTACAGAAATAAAGCCCATTTTTAAGGTCGCCTGTGTCAATTTTGAACTTTCCAGATCGACCATTGATATTATAACTCTTTACCTCTGATCCAAGCAGATTGGAAACAACAAGCTCGGCATTGTTCAGTCCAGCAGGAATATCCAGGTCAATAAAAGCTGCATTGCTGGCCGGGTTGGGATAAAGCTCAGAAATGCCAACTTGGTTAACCAGCATTTCATTCAAACCGGTTGGCGATGCTTTGTACTCCACATTAACAGCGACTGAATCAGACATATCGCTGGCATCATAGAACACATAAGTAATGGATGCTGAGCCGACAGCCATCTTGGGATGATAATGACCTGAAAAATTTTCTTCATCAGTGGCCCCAGCTGCAATTGCAATTGAAAAGGCACACGTATCAGTTAAACCGGGAAAACAAACCCCCCAGCAAAATTGACTCCATGATGTATCGGATGCCATATAGTTTATCCTTCTGAAAACCATTACGTCTTTCGATTCAGAAGAATTATTTGTAACATAAATGTGGGAAACAATTTCATCATCGGCAGGATCACCAAGGACCAAAACTGTTCCGTGATCCGCTATTGGGCCGTCTTCATTGGATAGCTCAAAACTTCCCTGGCTAAAAACAAAGCCTGTGATAAAAACGGTTAATGTTAAAAGTAGTAGTTTTTTCATAGCAAACAGATATTTGATATACTTGTATTATTGGATACAAAATTACAAAATTTTTATACCTGTACCTATTAATAAATGTTAAATCGGAACTCTAAAATTCTATCATTGAAAGTAAAAAACCATTTCTGTCACCCATTGATTTTAAAACCAACTATTTATATATTTTAATGTATCAAACTTTATTAACAATCAATATCAATAAACTATGAAGCCCCTTGTTATACTTTTCTTTTCTTTCATACTACCGTTTTTTAATTTATGACACAGTTAGAAATGGTTTGATCAAACCAGGGTTCGTTTATTTGTATTATGTTCAGAGGTAATTGTTAGCCCACACAAAATCAAAAATTAACAATAACTCAACGACAATCGGCTAATAAATTGTACGATTGAGGAGATTGCGGGATGTAGGAGATATTTGATGGTTTTGATATTGATGGCGAAAAGAAAATACATCGGATATCAATCAAAATACCCTTTCAGCAGTTCCTCCTTTGGTATATGCGGCAAAGTAACCTTTAGCCGTGGTTCTTCTTCCATAGCCCTTTTTATGGCAAAAATGGCTCCATCGTTCCTGGCCCAGTTCCTTCGGGCAATGCCGTTGTTGACATCCCAGTGAAGCATGCTCTTAAGCCTTTTGCCTGCTTCTTTGGATCCGTCCAGCACCATTCCGAAGCCACCGTTGATGACCTCACCCCAGCCTACCCCACCGCCATTGTGGATAGAAACCCAGGTGGCACCCCGGAAGGAGTCTCCGATCACATTCTGGATGGCCATATCGGCCGTGAATTGCGAACCGTCATAAATATTGGATGTTTCCCGGTACGGGGAATCCGTTCCCGACACATCATGGTGATCACGACCCAGCACGATGGGCGCCTTAATCTTACCTTTCTTGATGGCCTTGTTGAACTCATTGGCTATGCGCATCCTTCCCTTGGCATCGGCATACAGTATTCTGGCCTGGGAACCTACAACAAGCTTGTTTTCTTTTGCCTGCTTTACCCATAACAAATTGTCGCTCAGCTGCTGTTTTATCTCTTCGGGTGCGTCTTTCAACATATCTTTCAGGACTTTTGCCGCAATCTTATCTGTCTGGTTCAAATCATCAGGATCACCTGAAGTACAAACCCAACGGAAAGGTCCGAAACCATAATCGAAACATAGCGGGCCCATGATGTCCTGCACGTATGAAGGATAAATAAAGGAACCATCGTCATTCATAACATTGGCTCCCGCCCTTCCGGCCTCCAGCAGGAAAGCGTTACCATAATCCCAGAAATACATTCCCTTTTCAGACAATTTGTTGATGGCATTCACCTGCCTGATCAACGATTCTTTCACCTTTTCCCTGAAGGCTTCAGGATCCTTGACCATCAGATCGTTTGATTCATCAAAACCCAATCCAGCAGGATAATAACCTCCTGCCCAGGGATTATGCAAGGAAGTTTGATCAGAACCCAGGTCTATATGTATATCCTTTTCTGCTATAGCCTCCCAGAGGTCTACTATGTTTCCCTGATAAGCCAGTGAAACGGCCTCCTTTTTCTCTTTCGCCTGTTGCATTCTTTCAAGCAAGGGATCAATTTCCGTATAAACCTCATCGACCCAACCCTGCTCAAATCTCTTTTTCACCGCGAACGGGTTGACCTCAGCCAGTACTCCGATTGCTCCTGCAATCACAGCTGCTTTTGCTTGAGCACCTGACATGCCACCCAAACCTGATGTCAGGAAGATCCTGCCAGAAAGTCCACTATCCCCACCTTTCAGCCTTCTTCCTGCATTCAAAATTGTAATGGTGGTACCATGAACAATTCCCTGTGGCCCAATGTACATGTAGGAGCCTGCGGTCATCTGCCCGTATTGGGAAACGCCAAGCGCATTAAACTTTTCCCAATGGTCAGGACTGGAATAATTCGGTATGACCATTCCGTTGGTGACCACCACCCGTGGAGCATCCTTATGGGAAGGAAAAAGTCCAAGGGGATGTCCTGAATACATCACCAAAGTCTGCTCATCCGTCATCTCAGCAAGGTATTTCATAGTGAGCAGGTATTGTGCCCAGTTCTGAAAAACTGCACCATTGCCCCCGTAGGTTATGAGTTCATGCGGATGTTGGGAAACTGCCGGATCAAGGTTGTTTTGTATCATCAGCATAATGGCAGCCGCTTGTTCGGTCTTGCAGGGATATTCCTCAATAGGGCGGGCATACATTTTATAGGCAGGTCGGAGACGATACATGTATATCCTGCCATATTTTTTAAGTTCCTGCGCAAACTCAGGTGCCAACACGGCATGATGCTTCTCATCAAAATACCTGAGTGCATTTCTTAATGCCAGGCGCTTTTCTTCCGGGGTAAGGATATCTTTTCTGACCGGAGCATGACTCACTTTTTCATCATAAGGCTTAGGATCCGGCAATTCCTTCGGTATCCCTTGCAGGATGGCTTTCTTAAAATCACTTTTCTTCATGGGCATTGTCTTAATAACGCACAAAAATAATACAGATCATGTTCATTTATAAATAACCACAATAAATATTTGATCAGGTTTTGTTAAAACAAACGGGGGAAATTCTTAAAACTTCTCGGGCATATTTTTAATAATATTGGAAATAAATTCCCTGGCCCTGTATAGCTGGGCTTTTACCGTACCCAATGGTAAGTCAAGTTCATTGGCTATTTCCTCGTAGGAAAATTCCTTAAAATACCGTAACTCAATAAGCTTTTTATAATGAGGTTTCAAACGCTCAACAATTTCCCGCAAGCGTTTTATCTTTTCATTTTTCAGCACTTTTTCCTCAGGATCAAGTCCATCTGCCGGTATCAGGTTGGCGAGTTCATCGCCACTATCTTCTTCATCTGCTGACTTGTTCATTGAAAAAGTATACTTGGCCTTCTTTCGCATGAAATCGATACAATTGTTGGAAGCAATCTTAAAAAGCCAGGTACTGAAAGCATATTCAGGGGTATATTGATGAAGTTTTTTAAAAGCTTTTCCAAAGGCTTCTATGGTAAGGTCATCGGCATCTTCCGGGTTGTTGGTCATCTTCAACAACATAAAATATAAAGAATCCCTGTAATTGTTCATCAGCTCCGCATAAGCCTTTTGGTCACCCTTATCGATGGCAGCCTTAACCAGCTGGTAATCTCGACGTGCCTTTTCGGTTAAATTTGGGTTTACTTCCATTTATCGTGCTTATATATCAAATTAGAAAACGCCAGGATGGGATTTATAACCACAAAGATGACCTCCATCAAAGGCGAATATACTAATAAATTTTCTTCTTTAAGCTTCTTCATTGACCTGCCCAGTATATAATAATGACTAAACATCCTTACAGCCCAGATTGATAACAAATATAATATATTATGGTCTAAAATGATAATCAGAAAAAAAGTAATCCAGAAAAAAAATTGTGTAAAATTGTATATTCCCAACAACCACTTGAACTTACTTTTATAATAAAATGATGTTGAAAGATGTCTTTTCTTTTGCCTGAATAATGAGGAAAAGCTAGCAGGCTGAGATGATACAGTATGACTATCGGGATGGATCTCGGCAACGGTATTTTTCTTGTCAGCAACTTTGTTAATAAAAAGATCGTCATCACCGGAGGCAATGGTGTAATGTGAACTAAATCCCTTATTCCTGTAAAACAATGAGCGGATGTATGAAAGATTACGGCCAACTCCCATGTATGGCATACCTTTTATTGTAAAAGAAAGATATTGAACAGCAACATGCAGGGCCTCATACCTTACCAATTTATCAAGCATTCCCCTCTTTCTTTCATAAGGTCCGTAACCAATAACAACTTCAGTACCAGCAACATAGTTGCTTGTCATTTTTTTGATCCATTGATTGCTTCGGGGCTTGCAATCTGCATCTGTCAACAACAAATGTTCAAACCGGGCAGATTTGATACCTACGGTCAATGGAAACTTCTTTCCCTTGAAAAAATTCAGGTTTTCTGATATGTTGATTACTTTCAAGTTTTTGTGACCGGTCCTGAAATCATCCAGCAATACCAGGGTATCATCATCAGAGGAATCATTCACAACCACCACTTCAAATTCGGGATAATCCTGGGATAATATATAAGGAAGGTTATTTTTAAGATTAGTATACTCGTTTTTTGCAGCAATTACGACCGAAACCGGAACTGGCTCAGGCTTTTTCTCTTGGAAGCCTGGTTTTAAGAATGCCAGTCCTGAGAAAATAAACCAACTGTAATACAACTGGATAACAGCACATATTACAAACAAGATGAACAATGCCTGTAAAAAAAATTCCATCCTCTCCTGTTGGGTATAGCGTTGGGTAAAAGTATCCAAACTTGCTGATTAAAATTTATCTTTGACGAAATTTTTATAAACAAATGCTTTTTAATATTGAATGTACCGATAAGTACAGTAAGGCAAGAGCAGGACTCTTGAAAACGGCCCATGGAGCGGTGGAAACACCTGTTTTCATGCCTGTTGGCACAGCCGGAACTGTTAAAGGGGTGCATGCAAAAGACCTGCAGGAAGACATCAAAGCACAAATCATCCTGGGTAACACCTATCATCTGTACCTCAGGCCGGGAACAGATATCCTTGAAAGTGCAGAGGGACTTCATAAGTTTATGAACTGGCAGAAACCTATCTTAACCGATAGTGGGGGGTATCAGGTCTATTCTTTGAATGACATACGCAAACTCACCGAGGAAGGCGTTAAGTTTCAATCGCATATCGATGGTTCCAGACATATGTTCACCCCGGAAAATGTAATTGACATACAAAGAAAGATCGGAGCAGACATCATTATGGCTTTCGATGAATGCACACCTTATCCCTGTGAGTATGAATATGCCCGGAATTCCATGGAAATAACACACCGCTGGCTTGAACGGTGCATTGCACAGTTGAATATAACAAGCTGTCCATATGGCTATGAACAAAGCCTCTTCCCCATCGTTCAGGGTAGCATTTTTAAAGACCTGCGGATAAAGTCGGCTGAATATATCGCTTCAAAAGCAGCCAATGGAAATGCGATTGGCGGATTGTCGGTTGGGGAACCCCACGAGATGATGTATGAAATGACAGAGATTGTATGTAACATCCTGCCTCATGATAAACCACGCTATCTTATGGGAGTCGGCACCCCTGTCAATATCCTGGAATCTATCGCACTGGGAATTGATATGTTCGATTGTGTGATGCCCACCCGCAATGGAAGGAACGGAATGATTTTCACTTCCGAAGGCATCATGAACATTAAGAATGAAAAGTGGAAGGATGATCACACCGCCCTGGACCCGGAAGGAAACTCTTTTGTTGACCAAACATACAGCAAGGCTTATCTCAGGCATCTTTTCAGCGCCAATGAAATGCTCGGTGCCATCATTGCCAGCCTGCACAACCTGGCTTTTTATATCCATCTTGCCGGAGAATCCAGAAAAAAAATCAAAGAAGGAATTTTCTTATCCTGGAAAGAAATCATGGTTAAAAAACTGGCAAACAGATTATAAAACTTCTGAACAATGATTCAATTATGATAAAGTACTTGAAAAACAACCCCTGGGCATTGGTCATTGTTGCACTGATACTTTTAATCCCTGCCCTGACCATCAACCTTGGCCTGAACCCGGTTTTTCTTGCAAGCGATGAAGCTATCAGGGCCATTGTGAGTACAGAGATGATTCTGTCAGGTGATTACATTGTTCCAACAATACATGGAGAAATGTACTTAAAAAAACCTCCGCTTTATAACTGGATCATCGCCGGCACATTCAATATTTTTGACAGTTATGACGAGCTTTTGCTCAGAATCCCCAACCTGATCGCATTTTTTCTCTTTGGTATTGTGGTTTTCTTTTCTTTCAGAAAGGAGTTTGGAAACTATAAATCGGCACTTATCGCTTTGATGTTTATGACCAGTGGCAGGCTGCTGTTCTGGGATTCATTCATTGGTTTGATAGACATCATGTTCTCCATGTTCGTTTTTCTGAATTTCATGGTCATTTATCATCTTTTCAGAAAAAGGAAACTGCTGCCAATGTTTCTGCTGAGCTATTTTCTTACAGCCATTGCATTCATGTTCAAAGGGCTTCCATCCCTTGTATTTCAAGCCTTTACGCTCCTTGTAATATTTATCATGAATAAACAGTTTATGAAACTTATTTCCTGGAAACATTTTGCAGGCATCCTGCTGCTTGTAATACTGCTCGGTTCATATTATTTGTATTATTATAATTTACAGCCCGAAGCTACCGGCAACCTGTTTTATATGCTGTTTGAACAATCGGCACGAAGAACAGGCATTTGGTTTGGTTTACTGCAAACAATTTCGCATTTTTTCACCTTTCCTGTTTACGTTTTATATCATTTTGCCCCATGGACTTTTCTAATCATATTTCTTTTCCGCAAAGATTTTCTTCACCGGCTGAAGGATAGCAACCTTGTGTTTTACATAGCTCTGATTTTTTTGATTAATATCATCGTTTACTGGATTTCACCGGAGATTTTTCCTCGCTACCTGTTTATGTTCATTCCACTTCTCCTGGCAATTATTATCTATTTTATAGAAATTAATAAAAATGAGCTTTTCTTGAGGATGGCCAACATCTTATTAATGTCCATCATGATCATTGGCCTGGTAGCCTGCATGGCCGTTCCATTTGTAAATTACTTTAGCTTTGTGGAGCTTCGGTTTGTAAAATCCATAGCGATTGCACTGGCACTTTTAATTCTAATCATCCTGTTTTCCAGGATAAAACAGCAACGTATTGTCATTGCTGTAATTGCGCTGCTGGTCATGCGCATTGGATATAACTGGTACATTCTTCCCAACAGGGCACGAAATACTCAGGAATTCAAGGATAATGCCTTGAAGGTGGCATCCATTACCAGGGATGAAAGGCTTTATGTTTACCGTGGATCTGTTTATCAACACGCCATTTCTTTCTATTTATCTTCCAACAGAGGTGAAATAGTAGAGGTTAAACACAATAACTTCGACCCGGATGCATTTTATATGGTGTATCCTTATATGCTTGAAGGCAGAGAATATATCAATTACCTTGATTTCGAAATTGAATGGAACAGAAGGCATCTTAAACTGGTAAAATTTACAGACCGTCAGCATGAAGATTTTTCAGGACAATAGCAATCTTCAAGCTTTGTTTTATACTTTTAGCGTTTCTTTAACTGAGATATGGTTGTATGAAAATCCTCGATATTTACATTATTAAAAAGTTCCTGGGAACATTTTTTTACGCCATATCCCTGTTGATCATTGTTGTTATCATTTTTGATGTCTCCGAGAATATTGATGAATTCCTGGAAAAAGATGCACCTGTTAATGAAATTATTTTCAGTTATTACCTAAACTTCATCCCCTATTTCATCAATCTTTTCAGCTACCTTTTCACTTTCATCTCAGTTATCTTTTTCACTTCCAAGATGGCATCCAACACAGAGATCATTGCCATTCTGAGCAGTGGCGTAAGTTTTTACAGGATGCTCCGTCCTTATATCATCTCCGCCCTGTTCCTTGCACTTATGTCATTCTATCTCAGTAATTTTCTAATCCCAAAAACAAATATAAAAAGAAGGGTATTTAAGGACAAATACATTGAAGGGCTTTCCAAAGAAAAAGGAAGCAACATTCACTTGCAGATCAAGCCAGGGGTATATGTGTATGTTCAGAATTTCAATAGTTCAAGCGGTGTGGGTCACAAATTCACCATGGAAAAGGTTGAAAACAATCAGTTAAGCTATAAATTGGTTGCCGACAGGATTGTATGGGATACTACAAACAAGAAGTGGATACTGGATAATTATTTCATTCGAAACATCACTCCCGGTGGTGAAAAAATAAGCCAGGGCACAAAGATGGATACCATGATCAATATGGCTCCCGGAGACCTTTATATTCATAAAGAGGATTTTGAAGAAATGAATTACCAGGAGCTTCGAGATCAAATAGCCAAAGAAAAGCTTAAGGGATCCGACGAAGCAACAACATACGAAATTGAAATGCACAATCGTATTGCTTCACCATTCGCTACAATCATATTAACCCTTATTGGGGTATCTCTATCCTGCAGAAAGGTCAGGGGAGGCATCGGGCTTCACCTCGGACTTGGTATTGGCATCACATTTGCTTTTATCCTTTTCATGAAGATTTCCACAGTATTTGCCTCCACCGGCTTGCTAACACCGGCTCTCGGAGCATGGGTGCCCAACCTCATTTTCGGAATTGTAGCTTATTTCCTTATCCGGACAGCTCCCAAATAATCACAATGATTAAATTACCTTGCCTTCCCAGTATACATTTCCAGGAAAATATTTGGCAATCTGAGGAGCTTCATTAAAAATTCCAAAAACAGCAGAGCCGCTGCCGCTCATCAATGCAAACTCCGAACCCAAAGCATAAAGTTTCTCTTTAATTTCTAATATTTCCGGATGCTTTTGGTAGACATATTCCTCGAAATCATTTTCTATATGATTTTTCCACTCGTTCACGGGCATCAAGATCATATCTTCCAGTGAAACATTTCTTTCATGTATATTTATGTTGGCATAAGCCTCTGCGGTTCCGATTGAGGCTGGAGGTTTTATAACAACAAAATGCTTGTCATGCAAATCTAATTTTACAGGCTTTAGTTTCTCACCTCTTCCAGAAGTCAATTGCGCCGTATTTTCGAGAAAATACGGACAGTCACTTCCCAATTGCAAAGCAAAACTCTTAAGAAGGTTGTTATCGCTTTTCAATGCAAACAGTTGGTTGAGCATTTTCAAAGCAAAAGCTGCATCAGAGGAGCCACCACCTAATCCTGCCTGAAAAGGAATTATTTTATGCAGATGGATATTTACGAAAGGAATTCCGGCATGTTCCTTTAGCAAATCCCATGCTTTAGCAACAAGGTTTTCATTTGGATCCCCCGGTATTGGGATCCCTGTAATTTTCATCCTCGTTTCATTGGTTTCAGAAGGAACTATTTCCAATATATCGTAGAAATTAAGTGGCAGCATGACGGTTTCAATGTCATGGAACCCATCACTCCTCTTCCCCTTTATAAAAAGGCCCAGGTTGATTTTTGCATTTGGGAACCCTATCATTGGCTCAAAATTAATTAAAATGGTTTCACCTAACCATATTAATACTAATTTTGATATCTGTAAAGCAATGATTTTTACCAATGGCCTTGATCAATTCATTCATATCATGGGTAATGAAAAAACGTATTCATCAAATTGAATTGTTTAAGAAATACCCCCATGAAGTACAGGCGGAATGGTTCAAGAAACTTATTCAGGCAGCAAAAAACACGGAGTGGGGTAAGAAGTATGATTACGCTTCCCTGAATTCTCCTGATGAATACCGAAACAGGATTCCAATCAATGATTATAGCGCTCTGAAGCCATATATTGAAAGGCTGATGAAAGGAGAACAAAAACTGTTATGGCCCTCTGATATCAAATGGTTTGCCAAGTCTTCCGGGACAACCAGTGACAAATCAAAGTTCATTCCTGTCAGCCAGGAATCATTGGAAGAATGCCATTTCAAAGGTGGCAAAGACATGCTTTCCATATACTGCACAAATCATCCTGATACGCTTTTATTTGATGGAAGAGGACTTGCCCTGGGAGGTAGTCATAAGATCAGTGAGATCAACACCGATGAATATTATGTTGGTGACCTGTCAGCCATCATCATTCAAAATCTTCCATTCTGGGCAGAATTTATCAGAGTCCCTAAAAGGAGGGTAGCATTGATGGACCAATGGGAAATAAAAATTGAAGAGATGGCCCATGCCACCATCCCGCATAATGTAACATCCATTTCCGGTGTTCCATCCTGGACAATGTTGCTTTTAAAAAAAATACTCGAGATCACCGGAAAAAACAACATACTGGATGTATGGCCCAACCTGGAGGCATTTTTCCATGGAGGGGTAAGTTTTCTGCCCTATAGAGAGCAATTTAATTATATCATACCTTCCGGTAGGATGCGTTATTTTGAAACATATAATGCTTCCGAAGGATTCTTTGGAATTCAGGATTTGACCGAATCCAGCGAGCTGCTACTCATGCTGGATTATGGCATTTTCTATGAGTTTTTACCCATGGATCAGCTCAATGATCCCGCAGGAAAAACATTGCTCCTGGGAGAAGTGGAAAAATATGTTAACTACGCTATGATTATCTCTACCAACGCAGGACTTTGGCGCTATATGATCGGAGATACCGTAAAATTCACTTCCTTGAATCCTTACAGGATTGAAATTACCGGAAGAACAAAAAATTTCATTAATGCCTTCGGGGAAGAACTGATCATTGACAATGCAGAAAAAGCTCTGGCCATAGCAAATAACAAGTGTGGATCATCCGTTACCGATTATACTGCCGCCCCTGTTTACTTCGATAAGAATGAAAACGGGGCACATGAATGGATCATTGAATTTGAACTGGCACCAAAAAACATCGAGTATTTTACGGAAACATTTGATAATGCATTAAAATCATTAAACTCCGATTACGAAGCAAAGCGTTATAAGAATATGATACTTAAAGCCCCCATAATCAGAGAAGCGCCAAAAAACACTTTTTACAATTGGATGAAAAGCCGGGGAAAGCTTGGTGGCCAAAATAAAGTGCCACGTTTATCAAACAACAGGAAATACGTAGAAGCAATACTCTCAATCATCGAACAATCATAATAAATATAGAATGTTGCTGCGTCTACTTTTATCATTGCTATTCTGCTCAGTCCTGCTTGGCTCTCATAGCCAGGAATGGAAATTTTCATTTATTAAAAGTATTGACGGTGAATTTTCATTCTTTACAAGTGATGATCTGGGAAACATTTATACAGTCAGCCAGAACAAGCTTATTAAACGGGACCTGAACGGAAAACTCCTATACGATTACAGTCCTTACATCAACGGTGATATCAGTTTTGTTGACGCAGGTGATCCATTCAAGATCCTTTTATTTTATGAAGACTTTGGATTGATAGAATGGCTGGACAATACCTTAAGTTCTGTTTCGCAGATCTATCTCAGTGAGATTGGAATGGAACTGGCTTCACTTGCCTGCAGTTCGTATCAAAACGGCATTTGGCTTTACCTCCCCCCCTTTCTGCAGCTTAAACGGCTCGACCAGTTTCTTGAAACCAGCGATAACAGCGGCAACCTTTATAAGGCAGCTGGAATAGAGGTTGATCCGAATTACCTCATAGAACGTGACAATACCATTTATCTTAATGACCCTTCATATGGAATAATCATCCTGGATAAATACGGTACTTTTAACAAACTGATTGGAATCAAAGGATTAGAAACATTCCAGGTATTCAGCAGGAAAATAGTTTTTATGGAAAATCAGCAAGGAAAAATATTGGATCCGAAAATAAACGAGGAGGGAATTATCGATCTCCCGGTGAAAGATGTGCTGAACTTCAGACTTTCAGCAGGAACTGCGGAAAAAAGACTTTTTATCCTGTTAAAAGATAAGTTGATGATTTATTCTATTCAATGATCTGAATTTTCCTTAAATTAGTGTCTTCTAAAAATAACAACTATGCACATTGCCGTCGCTGGAAATATTGGTTCAGGAAAAACAACTTTAACAGGCTTACTTGCAAAACATTTCGACTGGGATACCAGTTATGAAGATGTAGAATCCAATCCATACCTGCACAGCTTCTATGGAGATATGCAACGATGGTCCTTTAACCTCCAGATATATTTTCTTAACAGCAGGTTCCGCCAGATCATAGAGATACATAAAAATGAAAAATCCGTTATCCAGGACAGGACAATCTATGAAGATGCATACATTTTTGCACCTAACCTGCATTCCATGAACCTGATGTCGACACGGGACTTTGAAAATTACAGTGCCTTATTCGAACTTATCAGCTCTTTTATCAAAGCCCCGGACTTACTGATATACCTAAAATCAAGTGTTCCCACCCTGGTTAAGCAGATTCAGAAAAGAGGAAGGGATTATGAAGCGTCTATACGCCTGGACTACTTAAAAAGTCTTAATGAAAGATATGAAGCCTGGATATCAAAATACAAACTTGGAAAACTTCTCACCATCGAAGTTGACAACATCAATTTTGCTGACGACCCCAAAGACCTTGGAATGGTTATAGATAAAATAAATGCCGAATTGTTCGGACTCTTTTGATGATCATATGAATTTCATTGGGATCATACCAGCCCGTTATGCCTCAAAACGTTTTCCAGGAAAACCGCTTGCCCGGATCCTGGGAAAACCAATGATTCAGCATGTCTATACAAACGCAAAAAACTGCAGCATTCTGGATGAAGTCTTTATTGCAACCGATGATGATCAAATATTTCAATCAGCTATAAAGTTTGGAGCCAAGGTATTCATGACATCATCCAAACACCTGTCCGGAACAGAAAGATGCGGAGAAGTCAATAATGTTCTATTAGAACAAGGCATAGTAGCATTAGATGATGTGGTGATCAACATCCAGGGAGATGAACCATTCATTGATGATTCCCTGTTGAACCTGTTGGCATCATCGTTCTCTGATGACTTTGTTGATATAGCCACTTTATTGAAGCAAATTCATAACAAAGAAGACCTTTTCGATCCTAATAAAGTAAAAGCTGTTACTGGTGTGGATGGCCGTGTGCTATACTTCAGCAGATCACCAATACCTTATTTAAGGGATATACCTGAGGAAAGCTGGCTAAAAAACCATACTTTTTATAAACATATTGGCATTTATGCCTACAGATCAGGAACATTAAAAGAGTTGACAGGTCTTCCTGAAGGTGAACTTGAGATAGCTGAATCACTGGAGCAATTAAGATGGATTGAGCAAGGTTATAGTATTTATTCAAGGATAACTGAACGGGAAAATATTGCTATTGACACTCCTGAAGATCTTGATAAACTTAATAAAAGACTTGGAGAAAAAGACAATATATATTAATTTCGTTATGTAACGCTGAAAAATATGAACATCAACCATCACATCCGGATATTCCTTTATCAGAATGGCTCTTTGATTTTGCCTTCACTGGGCATGTTTAAAACAGAGTATCAACCTGCAAAACCTGATCCCAGAAAAAAGATGTTCCACCCTCCCAGGAAAACTGTTGAATTTTTCGAGGACACTACAACCAATGATACATCTTTTGAAAACTATCTGGCCAAAGCAGAGAACATCAATTTGATCCAGGCAAGCAAAGAATTGCATAATTACATTGAAGAGTTGAGAAGTGCTTTAAAAAAAGGTAAAAAAGTATATCTTAATCACATAGGAGTACTTTCAATGGGAAAAGATCAGCAAATTCTATTTGTTCCTGACCAAAAGCAAAATTTTATTCCTGAAGCAGCAAACTCAAAAGTTCTCAACCTAAGACAGGTGAAAAGAAGCAAATCCGATATCAGAAGAAACATATCACAAAACATACCTGCTGAAAAAGCGGACAGAGCAAGAAAAACTTCTGTTCTATGGCCCATACTTTTATTAATATTCCTTTTCATCATCATTTATCTTATCATTAATCCATTAAACTACAACTTTGTCCAGAAGCATTATTCCGGCGTGATCCCACTGGTAGAGATCAATAAATTGAATTTAGAGGAAGTAGAAAGCATTGCAGAAACACCGGTTGATAAAAACAGAGAGAAATCCATTTCCGGTAAGAACCAGGGTGAGAAAGAAAGCAAAAAACAAACAACAGAAACAGAGACCAAAGCGAAAGCTAAAGAACAGCCCGCACCCCTTAAAAAGGAAGAAAATAAAAGCATTAAACCCAAAGAAAAAACAATAGACCCAAAAATGCCAGCAGAAACCCTTCCGGAAGGCATCCAATATTATATAATTGTAGCATCCTATGATGGGCCTGCGATATCTGAAAAATACCGTGATAAACTTAAAAAGCAGGGATTTGAAGCTCATGTTATCGGTCCTTCCAAAAATGGCAAGTACAGGGTTAGCATCGGGCACTTTGCTGACAAACAAAGAGCCGTTTCCTTTATGAATAACATTCGCAGAACACATACCTCTTCTGCCTGGATTTTAAAAAAATAAATTTTT
>JAGYLD010000109.1 GCA_018401355.1 Bacteroidales bacterium | reverse complement strand
TCAGCTTCCTTTCTGAGCTTCTCTTCCTTGAAAGACTTTTGACGCTTCACTTCCTCAATTACCTTCTTGTTCGATCCAGTAGCAAGGATGGCCATCCCTTTGGGGATAAGATAATTACGGGCATAGCCGTCTTTTACCTTTACCACGTCGTCTTTAAATCCCAGATTCGGAATATCTTGTTTTAAAATAATTTCCATAACCTTTCCTCCTTATTTTAACATATCAGCAACATATGGCAGCAAAGCCAGGTGTCTTGCCCTTTTAATAGCCTGGGCGACTTTTTTCTGGTATTTGGTAGAAGTACCGGTGATCCTTCTGGGAAGAATTTTTCCCTGTTCGTTCAGGAACTTAAGGAGAAAATCAGCATCCTTGTAATCAATGTACTTAATGCGGTTTTTCTTAAAGCGGCAATACTTTTTCTTTTTGGTATCTACCGCTATTGGGGTCAAATATTTGATCTCTGAAGAATTGTTAGCCATGATTTGAATTTTTTACTGTTTACGCTTCTGCTTCCTTTTTTTCTTTGGCCTTTTGGCGCTTTTTCTCGCTATATGCAATTGCGTGTTTATCCAGTTTTACTGTAAGAAAACGAAGGATTCGCTCATCACGCCTGAAAGTAATTTCCCACTTGTCGATGAGTTCAGGATTTGTCTTAAATTCAAACAAATGATAAAAACCTGTCGATTTCTTCTGTATTGGATACGCCAGCTTCTTCAGTCCCCAGCTTTCTTCATGGACTATCTCAGCATCGTTATCTTTCAGAAACTTTCTGAACTTATCAACCGCTTCCCTCATCTGATCTTCAGACAAGACGGGAGTTACAATGAAAACGGTTTCATACTGATTTAACATAAAAGTACTTTTAAAATTTGAAAATAACTTCTAAAAAATGGTGTGCAAAGGTATAAAATTTTTTCATAAATCCAAGAAGACTAAAAGAATCTATGAATCTAATACCGTTATGACCTATTCTTTCTCGGCTTTGCTGTTATTACTGTCCGACCTGGGTATTTTGATTTTGACATCTGCCTTCTTAATTAGAAAATAGGTTACACCCAGGGCCATGATGATAACAGCAAGGCTAATCAGTTCCATGTAGGAATACTTATTAAAATCCCAGATAATCACCTTTCTTGCCAGGGCAATGATGGCAACAAGGACCACAAGTTCCACATGCACAACATCTTCCTGTAAATAAGCCTTAATGGTTTCGAGCAGCTCAAGTCCCAGCAGAATGATCAGAAAGAGGCTGAACAACTCCATCAACTTCTGGGCATCGATGATGAAGATTGGTGGTTCAATAATACTTTCAATGATGACGTAAATAATATCAATGAAGGACAGGATCAGGATAGAAAAGAAAATGACAAGGATCACAGAGATCAGGATCTTTTCCGTTGTTTTAATGAATTTAAGCATGCTATTATGATTTTTTTCGGACTTTTCTTCTCCAGCTCAGGATTGCCATACCTATGATGGCTGCCAGGATTGAATCCGTAATGATTCCAACCTTGGCAATTTCTACAAACTCCTCAGAGATAAAAGCCAGATCTGTTATAAAAATAGACATTGTGAATCCGATACCAGCAAGAAATCCCACGCCATATATTTGCCTCCAGTTTACATTAACTGGTAAGGACGCCCATTTAAATTTAACAGCTATCCAGCTAAATAACGTAATCCCCACAAATTTACCAATTAATAAGCCGGCAATTATGCCAATAGAAATCGGGTGAAAAACAAGGCTTACAATACTGCCATCCACGTGAATTCCAGCATTGCTGATCGCAAATATTGGCAAAATAAAATAAGCCACTATCGGGTGGAGGGAATGCTCCAACTTCTGCAATGGTGTATGGGAATCATCAGTAAGCTTGCAAATATCATTTATGAGGTGGGATTGTTTCTCTGTAAGTAAGGTTGAATTATTGGGTTTTTCCCGTTTAAACCGGTCCAGCAAACTGCCCAAACGAGTAATAAATTCATTTTCCCTGACCCTGGGCCTCACGGGTATGGTCATAGCAATCAACACGCCTGCTACTGTAGCATGAACACCAGAATACAGGAATGATGACCAGACACCCAGTAAACCTACAATAGCATAAAAAGTAGTACGCCTAACCCCGGCCTTATTGGCTATGAACAAAACAGAAAGGAAAAATCCTGCATAAACAAGCTCCATCAGATCAATGGTTTCAGTGTAAAAAACGGCAATGATCAGGATGGCACCCAGGTCGTCAGCAATGGCCAAAGCTGTGAGAAAGATTTTCAAATTTATGCTGACCCTGTTACCCAACAATGAAAGCAGGCCAAGAGCAAATGCTATATCTGTTGCCATAGGAATTCCCCAACCCTTAATATAATCCGGGTCCCCAGAATTAATAAAGGAATAGATAACCGCAGGAACAACCATCCCACCAATGGCAGCAAAAATTGGCAGGCTTGCTTTTTTCAGAGAAGACAGCTCCCCGGCCAAAACCTCTCTTTTTATCTCGAGGCCGATAGTAAAGAAGAAGAGCGCCATCAAACCATCGTTGATCCAGTGATGCAGGGAGGATTCAAGTGTAAAATTACCAAAAGTAAATCCTGCCTGTAGCTCATACCAGATATAATGATAAACATCATAATATTTTGAATTTGCCCAAAAAAGAGCAAAAATGGTAACCAGGATCAACAATATTCCGGCAAGCGATTCCTCCCTGACAAAATTGTTGATCCCAAAACCCGAAGTTATTTTGCGCCTGATCGCTGACATATATATATATAATGGATAAAGTTAAACATAATTCTCTATTATCTTTTTCAGAATAAACTCAGATGCATGACCATCACCAAAAATCTCCGGATATTCAATATTATCTTTTTCGACCAATTCCATAAAGGCATCGATAATCTTTGAAGTTGTTGCATCAGCAACAATTCCTGCACCGGCATCTACAATCTCTTTCCATTCCGTTTCAGACCTCAAAATAATACCTGGTTTCTTAAAGAAGTATGCTTCTTTTTGAACCCCGCCGGAATCCGTCATAATTAACTTTGCATTCTTTTCAAGGATGATGATATCCAAAAAAGAAACGGGATCGATAATTCGGATTTTGCTGTTGTTAACAACATCTGAATATAATTTGTTGGAGAGTCCTTTCTTAAGCACTTTAAAGGTTCTGGGATGCAATGGAAGAACAACCGGGCCCATGAAAATTTCAGTGATTTCCATGATGGCCTTAAATATTGAATTAAGACGTTCTGGGATGTCAGTATTATTATCCCGGTGAATGGTACCCAGGATAAATTCATTTTTGACCAAACCAAGTTTTTCCAGGATATTGGATCTCTCCCGGGCAATTGAAGCAAAATACAAACTGTTATCATACATAACATCACCACAATGGTAAATACCAGGCCTGTCGATACTGAATGGAGGCTTTAAGGTTGGATCGAATCCCTCTCTCACAAGGTTATGATAACCAGTCATTGTAGGAGAAAACAACAAGGTAGAGGAATGATCACATGCAATACGGTTGATCTCTTCAGGCATTTTCTTGTTAAAAGACCTTAAGCCAGCTTCAATATGCACAACAGGCACATGCAGCTTACTGCCGGCAACGGCTCCTGCAAGCGTAGAATTAGTATCGCCATAAAGCACAAGATAATCAGGTTTTTCCCTCAGCAATACCTCTTCAATTCCCATAATCATCTTACCAGTTTGGACTCCATGAATTCCCGAGCCGACCTCCAGGTTATAATCTGGTTCTGGTATGGCCATTTCTTCAATAAAAACCTGCGACATGTTTCGGTCGTAATGCTGGCCAGTATGCAATATAACCTCATTAATATCACGCTTAAAATGATTTCTAATTGCACGGCTCAAAGCGGCTGCCTTGATGATCTGAGGGCGGGCCCCGATAACTGTCAGAATGCGTATCATGAATTGATGTATTTTATGCCAAAATTATAAATTCTAAAGCATGTTTTCATCTGCAAAGCTAAAATACTCCCTTGCACCTATAATAATATGATCCAGGATAGAAATATCCAGCATATTTCCGGAATATACAATTTTCCTGGTGAGATTGATGTCAGATTCACTTGGCTTTATGTTCCCCGAAGGATGATTGTGGCAAAGTATAACAGATGATGTTTCATATTCCAATGCGATCTTGAATATTTTCCTGGGATCAGCCACCGTACCAGAAAGCCCGCCCTCACTGAGTTGAATCTGGCTTAACACTTTATTGGCCCTGTTTAAAAGCACGATCCAAAATTCTTCATAACGGCTTTCGCTCAGGACACCGGACATTAAATCAAATACATCTCTGCTGCACTGTATACCTTTACGCTGAAGTGGTTGCCAGGTACTTTTCCTGTTTGCTAACTCCAGTGCAGCCATAATGGCAACAGCTTTCGCGGTTCCGATGCCATTAATCTTAGTTAACTCCCTTACCGTTAACTTGGATATTTCAAAAAGATTGCCATTATGTGCACTCAGTAGCTTCTTAGATATATCCACAGCCGTTTCACGGCGACTTCCTGATCCCAGAATAATGGCAATCAGTTCTGCATTACTTAGATTTTTGCGGCCTTTTAGCAATAACTTTTCCCGGGGCCTGTCCTCCTCTGCCCACTGCTTAATACTTAAAATGGGATCATACTTTTTCATGGGGTACCTTTTACTATTTTAGTACCCCTAAACAAAAAAAGTCTCACTTTCGTGAGACTTTTTTATACTTTTTTTTGAAACTAAGCCAAGGAATTTAATTGTTTGGCCAACTTCGATTTCAGATTGGCTGCGTTGTTTTTATGGATAACGTTCCTTTTAGCCATCTTATCGATCAGTGCAACAAGCTTTGGGAAATCCTTTTCAGCTTCATTTTTATCCTGAAGACTTCTGAATCTCTTTAATGCATTCCGCATGGTCTTTGAATGATACCTGTTCCTGATCCTTCTGGTCTCAGTTTGTCTGATTCGCTTAATTGATGATTTGTGATTTGCCATCTATTACAAGTTTTTTTCCTTTACCGATATAAATTTTGCGCGTGCAAAGGTAAAAATTATTTTTTAATCCTGAAACCTTTACACCAAAAAACACAAATCACGGTTTTATTTACCTGACCAAAAGATTTGTCGTAATCTTTTCATCAGGCAGCGAAATTTCCAGAATATACATTCCACTTTCAAGTGAACCTCTGTTAAAGATAATGTTGTTTTCACCAACATCTACCTTCCTGGATTCATTTCTGACAATTCGTCCGGTAACATCAAATACACGTATTTCAGCAGTTCCAATTTTTTCAGAGTTCATTCTGATCATTGTAGTTTCTGTAAAAGGATTGGGGAGGACTGCAATTTGATCATCGGAACTCATCTCCTGAATACCAAAAGTGTTTTTGAAAATAAACGCAAGATCACTCACTTTAATTTCAAAATCCTTCATTGAACCATCACCAACAACAGAAAAGACGACAGATACGACATCTCCTCCTGAAAAGTCAGGATATAATGTGCTGCTAAATTCTGAAAATGGGATTTCATAATATTCAAAATTCTCTGTAATGTTTACTATTGTCCTGAATTGCTCCGACCAGTTTTGAATACCCTTCTTTACAATCGTTAGTTCCAAAGGATTCAATCCACTGGCCTCAAACCGGATTCCATTATATTCTGAACAATCAAATGTTACATTTCCCGGATAAACAGATCTGTATACTGAAATGTAATCCTTAACCAATCCTGAGATACTCACATCTCTTTCAAGTGGGTATGTCTCGTCAGGCGGTATTGTTATCGGATCTTCAGGAAAGACTTCATAATACTCCACAACTGCTCCTGAGGATTCATAATCAAGCCCCCATGGTCCATCTGCAAAATAAACAACATCCCTTATCGCATCTATATTATTTAATAAGCTAAGGCCAATATCAAAAATACCTTCGGTTGGAATAACCAATTCCTGATCCTGCGCCCCACTCAGCGGGTATTCAAAAAACACATCTTCCCGTGGTGAAGTTTCAGAAGCAGTATATGTTCCGAACAATTCCAGACTGGTCGACTGGTTGTTATTAATAATACTCAGGATCAAATTACCATTACTATATTGACCTGATTTCACAAACACTTCAGGAACCGGAGCTTTATCCTGATTCAGGAATGTTATATTTCCGTAATTTTTCATACGCTCCAGGATATCGGTCATCAAATACCTGACAATGGATCCGTTTCCGGCCCAGACCTGGAAGTTATAATTATCATCCATCACCTCGTATTCCAACACATTCCAATGATTGTCAATTTCAAAATTGCCATTTTCGTTATAACTACTGAATCCGGAAACATATTCAATGGAGCCGTCGGGATTTTTCATCTTTGCCATGATGAACCAATGCTCCAACACCTGGATATGACTAATCTCCACCAATTCAGAGCCTGTTAACCGGTCACAGATAGCTTTGGTATGCTCATATACTCCATTCTCAGTTCTTGTGGCCAGGATTGCAGAGATCCTTTGTGCATTCGGTGTAAAATAGTCAACAGCAAACACTTCAACAGCATTTGTACTGTTTAACAGATCAAGCGGAGTAGAAATATAGGCTTTTGCGTTCAGGACTGTGGAATCCGGGATATAATCAATCAATCCTGTATAATCAAAATCACGTTCCAATGCCCTGCGGATCTTTATATCTGATAATAAAGTCAGCTCATCCGGATTATCATAGTTCACTGCAGGAGGATTTTTCAGACGTTGAAAATTCCTGTTGGCAATTTTATGAGCCAGCGTGCCATTACTTTCAATGCCTCCATTGTTACCCGGTGTAACACCACCGGGAGGACCCGGAAAATCATTATAATTCCCTGTGTCAATGGAATTGAAGTCATCAGCGGTCACATAAAAAACAACATCATTAAAATCATTATCACATCCACCAAATGGTGAAGTCAGGCTGTCCCTTCTGATATCTTCAAAGCCAACAAGAAGTAATTGATTGGTAGTATCTTTCAATATTACATTATGCTTCCTGATACTGGTATCTGGCTCCGGATTCCATGCAGGATTGGAATATAAAGTCCATCGACCTGGTGTCACATTACCATTGACAAAGCCATCAGCCAGAAGAACCCATCCAATTCCTGTATTGGGCATAAACTGTCCAACGTATATTTTGTCCCCCTTCAATAAACCTCCTCCTTTATTTAGCTGCGAAGCATTGGGAAACAATACGGTTATGTTTGTGTCCACAATAGTATCCGGCATATTGCCCAATTCATAGGTGTAATATCCAAGCACATTTTTAAAAGTTGCTCCTTCGTCAGTAAATGTGATGAAAATATCAGCCGTATCAATTACAAATACATCTGTATCGAACCCATTGGCAATATAATGCGGGTTATAAACCGGCACAGGTTGACTTTCCGGCAAAGCAACTGAAACTGCCAGTTGAAAAGCATAGGCGAGGCTGTCGCCATTTGGCAACAGATAATCAGGAACGCCTAAAGCATCCCATGTTCCCATATAATTATAATTCTGTGATTTAGCGGGTTGACTTGCAATCATTGTAAATCCAAAAGACAACAGCACAAGTAACCTTGTCAGGTAGCTTTTTGATATCATAGTAATAAGTATTTAGACTTGGTTGATTCTATTCTATTTTATCAAATTTAGTGCAAAAAGTTTCTGATTTCCAATATTTTCTTAAAAAACAAAGAATTTTAAGTTTG
>JAGYLD010000108.1 GCA_018401355.1 Bacteroidales bacterium | reverse complement strand
GACTTTTTATTCTTTGATAAACCTGGCAGTCTGAGTTCCCTGCCCTGTATGAACGGTCACAAAATAGATTCCCTTGTTAAGGTCACTTGTTTGTATCTGCAATTCTTTCAGGAAAGGCACTCCTGAAACTGTCCGTACCACAGCGCCGAGAGCATTAATAATCTCAACTTTCTCAACAGTTACATTGCTGTTAAGGGCAAGGTTTATATATTCCTGGCAAGGATTCGGATACAATCCTTCAAGAGCTTCCTCAGCAAACTCGTTTATGTTTGCCTGTGAATTCCAGATGTCTGATACTTCCATGGTGGTGTCCACAGTAACTTCACGGTTGGGGTCACCTGTCCATTCGCCATTATCCCAGCTTGGCACATCATTCTCAACAAGGAAATATTTGTACATATAATCTCCGGCGTTAAGAATAAGTGTTTTTGTGTAGAAATTTTCATTCCCTACGATGGGTTCCATCATCAATGCAGCAACTGTTCCTGGTTCATTCCATTCTCCGGCATAGTTTTTAAAGTTACCAGCCATATAGATCTTGTCTGTTGCCGGATCCAAAGTATCAAGTTTGGCCATGTCAACAGTGAAAGTTACAACAAATGGTTGATCTCCAAACACATCATCAAATGTTGTTTCGCCGATTACGGCACCTTCACGGTTTGGATCACCATTCCATTCTCCGTTATCCCAGCTTGGAGTATCATCATAAACGAAGAAATACTTGTAAGGACCTACATGTTCTGCATCGGCTTTTTCAATTACCAATGTGTAGATGAGATCTGAATCATCATCCGTCATCATATAATCGGGATTTGTTCCCGGTTCATCCCAGCCACCAACCAGGTCACCGGACATGTAAACGTCAGTGGTAGCCGGATCAAAACCAGCAACGCCTGAGACGTCAACATTAAAGGTCACATTATACTGACCCATTACAAAAGCAGCCATAACAACAGCTACAAAAGAGAGTAATAATCTTTTCATAATACTTGTTTTTGGTTAATACTTAATTTAAAAGTTGTTTTCTATGATATAAACAGTTTTAGTCGCATAAAAGTTGCATGATTTTTAAAGAACGGCACCATAAAATGCACAATATCCTATCTACAAATTTATGTATAAACATTGACAATTTTCTTATATATGGCCAATAAATTTTGCATTTAAAGGTGCCATCCTTATAAAAGCCTTATCAATAGAGCAAATTAAGGATCTCTATTGAGGTATGATCTTATATTGCAATTTATGCAACCTCACTTCAATTGTATATTCACCTGCAGTTCCCGGAACCGGCATTACCGGAGGATCTGGCTCGCTCTCTGTCCTTCTGTAGGAAAGTGTTCCTCCCTCACCATCGCCATCATTGGTTCCCCACTGCGGAGCCCATTCTCCTGATACTTCAAGGATCTTCATACCACCAGTTTCATTCAATGTGGTTGTCAAAGTATATTTTGTAAGTGTATCAGGATCCTGTGTGAATTGAATGCCGTTTGCATTATCCCAACCTGCCGGACAACCATCACCAACCAGGAACAAATCTCCTGAAGTGAGCATAGCCTTGTATGTCAGGCCAATGGTGTCGGCAATGATATAATAATTGCCTTCTTCTGTTCCAACCGGTATGGGATCTGGATCTGCAACACCTTCATCCGGACGATAAACCAGTGGTCCTGATTCTGCCGTGCCTGTTGCATCTGTTCCCCATTGCGGAGCCCACTGACCAAGCACAGAAATAAACTTGATAAACTGGTCTGTTCCAGGAGTCAAGTGCTCAACGATGGCATAGGTAGCTTCTTCAATATTGGTCATTGGCAATGCTGCTGCATTATCCCAGCCAACTGTTGTTCCACTTCCAAGGAGGTAAATGTTCTTTTCCTGAACGACATCCTCGTAAGGCGTGATATTCAGGTTTATAACTTCAGAATAAACGTCTGAATAATTGCTTGCATCGTTGATGTATGCCAGTATCCTGAAAGAGAATTCAGTGGCCACCCCGAAAGGTGCCTTAAATTCAACAGCAAGCTTGTTCATCGCGCCAACCGTTACACTTCTGGAAAGTTCTTCAGTAGTAGCAACGGTTCTGAAATTCTTGAAGTTGCTGTCGGCAATGTCCATTTCCAGCGTATACTTGGTCGTCTCCAATGTTGAAAGGTCGTACTGGGCAGCACTCCATTCAAATGTGGTCATGACACTGTCTGCCTTTTCTTTTGTCAGCACATAGTCAGTGCCATCCTGAGGGTTGGCAATCACAGGTTTTACTGTGTTGCCCATGTCCAGGACAGGGTCTTTTTCCTCTTTTTTACAGGAAATAAGAACACTTAATCCCAGGAAAAACAATAAGATATATTTTAAACTCTTCATGATTCTCACATTTTATTTTTTAATAACCGGTGTTTTGAGTCAGATTAGGATTGGCTGTAAGGTCAGAAGCTGGAATTGGGAAAAGTTTGTATTTGCTGTCTGTTCCAATACCTTCTTTCACTTTGCCTTTCCAGGGCCATACATATTGGTTTCCGGTAAAATAACCATACCTGATTAGGTCCGTTCTTCTGTGGCATTCCCAATAAAGTTCCCTGGCTCTTTCATCCAGGATGAAATCAAGATCAATATTGGTTACGGGATCGGCATTTACACGGTCACGCAGATCGTTGATATAGCCAATCGCTGTTGGTTCACTGCCACCTGTACCTCCCCTAAGAACAGCTTCTGCATACATCAGGTATACATCAGCCAGCCTGAACATGGGGAAGTCTGTATCCACGAATTCCTGGCTCGATCCAGGACCACCGGTAGATTTTACATTCTTCCATTTGGTAATGGCATAGCCATCATTGAAGGAGCTGATGTCATTGATCTCAAGGTTTTGCCCTTCTGTAAAGAACATGGCCCTTTCATCGGTTGTAGTGTTTATATCTCCAAACTTGTTAACCAGGGCGCTGGTGGTACGTGTACCGCCCCAGCCTCCTGAAATACCAAAATCCTCAGGGGTCATGTCTCCGCCAACGGCAGCATGGATGATGAAATCCGTTCCACCGTATGTGGTTGTTCTAATACCATCAAAATTAACGGAGAAAATGATCTCATTGCTGGAGGTAACATTGTTATCCGCCAGGAACATGTTTTTATAATCCGGTGCAAGCGAATATCCTGCTTGGATGATATTATTGCAGTATGTAAGACATTCTGTGTATTTGTTCACGTCTTCTTCACCAAGGTAAACTTTATGATTCAAATAAAGTTTCGCCAGCAGCATCCAAACCGCAGCTTTATCGGCACGTCCATAGGCGTTCATCCTGGGTTCCTTCATCAAGCCTTCAATGGCTTTCAGTTCGCCTTCAATATAACCGTAAAGATCAGCTCTGTTTTTTTGTGGTGGGAAATAAAACCCCACACCATCATCTTCGGTAACGAAAGGCACATTTCCGAAGAGGTCCAGGGCATGCCAGTAGCTGAGCGCCCTCAGCCAGCGGGCTTCTGCCCTGTAGTAACCTATCTTAGTCCGCAGGTCACCTGAAACACCACGCTCATCCAGCTTGGCATCTGAGGTTTCACTGATAAAAAGGTTACAGGAAGTAATCTGGTAGAAGATCCTGTAATAGAAAGCAGTAATGAATACATCACTTGCCCCCCAGGTCTGCCAGTGGAAGTCTTTGATGGTCTGGTCGTCCCAGCCTATCACGGCTTCATCGGTAGGTAATTCCTGGTGGTACCAATAACCACGGAGGTACTGGCCAAAGCCTTCGTCAATACCAGTAATGTCAGGATTTCCTGCAGGGCCTTCCTGTCCGGAGATTGCCAAACCGGCATACAGTTTGGCCATAATGTAATCGTAGTTTGCAGGATCATCAAACACGTCGGCCGCAGTGACCACATCCGGATCGATGGGCTCAGTGTCGAGATCTTTGGCGCAGGACGTCCAGATCAGGATAAGTCCCGCCAGTAAAATCGATTTATATAATATATTTTTCATGATCATAATGCTTTTTGATGATTAAAACTGAAGATTTACACCCAGCGTGTATGTCCTTGGCCTTGGATAGATATTGTTGTCGATACCACTAAAGATCTCAGGATCCAAACCTTTGTATTGGGAAATAATAAATACATTATTCACGGTAGCTGTCAGCCTCAGGTGCAGCTTATCCTGAATAAGGTTCTTGAAGCTATAACCCAATGTGATGTAATCCATCCTGAAGAACGAGCCATCCTGTACATAATAATCGGACAGGTATTGTGGGTTTTCAAACTCAGTATCGGTCACTTCTGTTGAAATATTGCTCAGGTATGGTCCTTCTGCACGATATAACCTTTGATAAACGGCATTTTCGGAAGCTACGTTGTTGTATACATAGTTACCAAAATATGCTCGTCCGGAGAAAGCCAGATCCCAGCTCTTGTAGTTGAACCTGGAGGAGATACCAAGAATGACATCCGGGTTCGGATCTTTGTAATGATACCGGTCGTCATCAGTAATTTCGCCATCGCCATTCCGGTCTACATACATGCCCTGGATAGGATTTCCATCAGCATCGTATACCTGCTCATATACAAAATATGAGAAAGCCGGATATCCAACGCTGTGTATCTGGACTTTGTTACCGACACCACCTGCAATATCACCTACCTTATATCCAAGATAATTTTCATCACTGGATGCTGTCAGCTTGGTGATCTCATTGTAGTTGTAAGTAGCATTCAAGCCAACTTCCCATGCCATATCCTGTTTAACGATGGGGCGGGTGAATATGGAGAACTCAACACCTTTGTTTTCGAGATCACCAATATTTGTAAGGATCTCATTGGTCAGGTTGGTACCTGCCGGGACTGGGACTATGTTCAGCAAGTCTTCGGTTTTTCTCAGGTAAAAATCAATTGAACCATAATACCTGTTGTTGGCTATGCCATAGTCAAGACCAGCATTCCATGTAGTGGTTTCCTCCCACTTGATGTTTTCATCATATCCTTCCGGTCTTAAAGTGCGAAAGAACATATTGCCAAGCTGATAATACGCTCCTGCCTGGTTATAAGTGTACCGGGCAAGGTACGGATAATCACCCTGGTTGATGTTTTGCTGCCCGGTGATACCGTAACTCAGCCTCAGTTTTAACTGTGACAGCCAGTTAACATTCTGCATAAACTTCTCATCGTTGATCTTCCAGCCAAGCGCAACAGACGGGAACCATCCCTGGCGGTTGTCCTCGGAGAAACGTGACGTATTGTCATTCCTCAAAGTGAATGTAAGGAGGTACCTGTCCATGAATGTGTAATTGATCCTGCCGAAATATGAGAGCAGGTAGTATTCTGTTGGATCATACACAGTATCGGTTTCGGTAGGAACCATAAGATAGGATGAATTCAATGATGTGTTCCTCCTGTAGAACCACTGCCATGAATACCCAACCATTGCATCTATGTTGCTGTTGAGGCTGGGAAGATCTTTATTGTAATTGAGGTAAAACTCAAGCAGCTGGTTCCTTTTCATTTGTGTATAGTAATTTCTAACACCACTTCGGTTTTTAATAGCAGCTGTATCACCTGGATCTATAGGAATAAATTCAAAGGCCGCATTAGTATCCACAACAACATTTCCGTTAGCATCCGAATAATCAAGCCCCAGGTTCAGGTTGGCCCTCAGTTCTGGCAGCCAGTGGAGTTTATAATCCAACTGTAGGTTTCCTACCAAGCGGTTAACATAAGAGATGTCTTTTCTTTGATCCAGCATGGCTACCGGGTTGTTGGTTGCAAGATCCACCGGATTTCCGTTGGCCTGTTCCCAGAAGTAATAACCACCAAACTGGGAAGTATCGCTCTTTACGGGTTTTGTAGGATCAAACTGTATGGCAGCTCCAATAGAGCCCCTGTCGGCAAACCTGTTCTCGATGTACATGTAGCGGCTGTTAAGGTTAACCTTAAGATGGTCATCCAGAAAAGAAGGATTCAGGTTCAGTGACAGGGTTGTCCTTTCCATGTTATCCGTTTTCAGGATACCGTCTTTGTTGGCATAACCAACAGAAAAGCGGTAAGGCATGAAATCAAATGCACCGCTGGCACCAACATAATGGTCCATTCCAAAAGCATTGTCAAAGATCTCATCCTGCCAGTCTGTACTGGCATTTCCCAGCATATCCGTATGTGTTGGATTTTTTTCCTCAATCAGCCCTCTGAATTCATCAGCTCCATAAACATCAACCTGCTTGGTTGGCGTATATAATGAGAAATTCCCCTGATACTCCAAGCGTAAAGGCGCCCCCATTCCTACTCCTGCAAGTTTTGCCTTCTTGGTGGTAACGATGATCACACCATTGGATGCCCTGGAACCATAGATGGCGGTTGCAGAAGCATCTTTCAGGATGGTCATGCTTTCAATGTCGTTGGGATTAATTGTGTTGAGCGGGTTTCTCATACCGGAGATCCCATCGTTGTCGATCGGCACTCCGTCGATCACGATCAGCGGATCATTGATGGCCTGCAATGAGGAACCACCCCTGATCCTGATAGTTGTCGCTTCTCCCGGGGCGCCACCACCATCAACAACCTGAACACCAGGTATCTTACCGTTGATCAGCTCTGCCGGGGATGTAATGGATCCGACATTAAATTCCTTGCGGTCTATGGCGGTCACAGAACCCGTGGCATCGTCCCTTTTCTGAACACCATAACCGATCACAACAAGCTCATCCAATGCTGTTGCAGATGACTCAAGGTAGACATCAGCTGTACTGTTTGGCTGGACAAGGACTTCTTGTGTTTTATAACCAATGAATGATACTTCCAGTGTTGTATTCGGGCCAACCATAATATTGAACTTACCATCCACATCGGTAACAGTTCCTTTGGTTGTACCCTTTATCAATACGGAAGCTCCGGGGAGGGTTGTGCCGTCATCGGCATCGTACACGGTACCCCTGACCATGCCCTCCTGTGCGTATCCTGTGAGGGAATAAGCCACCATTGACAGGATCAGCACAAAAATAAAGGTAAATCGTTTTGTCATAGAACGGATTTTTAGGTTAGTTAATACTTGTTCTGGATTAATTCAAAGTTAAAATTTTTTTAGTAAAAATATAATACCAAACGCTTAATTTTTAAATCTTTCTAAATAATAATTGCAACCCACTCCCAAAAATGCTTATTTACAATAGCTTCCACTATTCTTGTTTCAATCGTCGCGATTCTTTTCAGCAGGTTATGTTTTGAATATTTACACCTGGGGAACTGATCGTTGAATAAAACAAACTAAAAAATTCTACTTTAACTCCAGGATGATTGGCCATCCCGGGGAAAGTGGCAGGGGTTCCGAAAAATCATAATCCCTTCCTGTAATGATATCATGGCCCCGGCTGACACCGTCAAGCATCTCACTTAAACGGTCAAGACTGAGGGTCTTTTCCTTGTTGCATTTGTTTAAAACAGTCATCACCTTTCCTTCATCATTGTAACGGAAAAAGACATATATCCCATCTTCCGGTGCAAACTGCATGAGCTTTCCAGTATGGATGATGTTTTTGCCCTTTCTCCAGTTAAGAAGCTTTTTAAAAAATACTCTTGACTCTTTCTGAACTTCCGATAAACCGGCCCCGGTAAAGGCATTGACAGTATCACCCGGCCATCCTCCCGGAAAATCACTTCTGATTTCACCGTGTGATCTGCTCATCGGATTGCCCATCATGATCTCCGTACCATAATATACCTGCGGAATGCCCCTCATGGTCATCAGCCAGGCAATTCCTGTCATGAACTTTTTGTTATCTTCTCCAACTTCAGTATAAAACCGGCTCATATCATGGTTATCACAGAAAATTACCAGGTTAAAAGGGTCAGCATACAGAAAGTCGTTGGCCAGCATCTCATAAAGTTTGATCCATCCTGAGAAATACTTATCTTCCGGCTCATTTAATGCATTTACAAGGGTGG
>JAGYLD010000107.1 GCA_018401355.1 Bacteroidales bacterium | reverse complement strand
ATGTTCGTGGAGTCAAGCCCATATTTCTTTAAAAGTTCTTCTGGTTGACCACTTTCTCCAAATTCATCCATTACAGCAACCATTTCCACCGGGGCAGGCAGCTTCCGGCATAATGTTTGTGCAATACTATCCCCCATTCCACCATTAATCTCATGTTCCTCCGCAGTAACCACGCATCCGGTTTTCATAACACTTTCCAGGATGGCTTCTTCATCTAATGGCTTAATGGTGTGAATGTTGACTACTTCTGCATCGATCCCTTCATGAAAAAGCTGTTGGGCAGCTTCCAATGCTTTCCATACAAGGTGGCCTGTCGCAAAAATACTGACATCCTTTCCTTCTCTCAGCAAAACGGCTTTTCCAATAGTAAATGGCATATCTTCGGGGATAAAATTTGGCATCCTGGGTCTGCCAAATCGAAGATATACCGGACCAACATGATCCGCCACAGCCATAGTAGCAGCATAGGTCTGGTTATAGTCGCAGGGATTGATCACCACCATATGGGGCAACATTTTCATCAGTCCGATATCTTCCAGTATCTGATGGGATGCGCCATCTTCGCCAAGGGTCAGGCCGGCATGTGAAGCACATATCTTAACGTTCTTTCTGGAATATGCTATTGACTGCCTGATCTGGTCATATACCCTTCCGGTTGAAAAATTAGCAAAGGTGCCCGTGAATGGGATCAACCCACCAATGGTCATTCCGGCAGCTATCCCCATCATATTTGCTTCAGCGATACCAACCTGAAAAAACCTTTCCGGAAATTCTTCCGCAAATTTATTCATCTTCAGTGAGCCTGTAAGATCGGCACACAAGGCGGTAACTTTTTCATTGCTTTTACCAAGTTCCAGCAATGCATCTCCAAAGCCCGAACGGGTATCTTTGTAATCAATTATGGTAAATGTTCTCATTGCAACTTCCATCTTATTTATAAATTTTAACGTTCGTTGTCCTGCCCGAATTCACTCTGAACTGCTGTTCAACCGTGAATATTGTCTTATCAATATACTTTGCCCGGAACACGACCTTGTACTTTCCTGGTTGCAAGATCAATGTTTCCTGGTTCGGATTATTTTCACGAAAACTATACACCCATTCCAGCGAATCTCCCTTTTCCAGATAGAGGCTTCCATAGCCCAGGGTTGATTTTTGAAGCACAGCAATGCCCGGAACAGGGATTTCAACAGTTGTAGTAGAACTCTGCAGCACTTCCACATCATCGATGTATATTCTTGGAAGACAGAGCACTTCGAGGTCATACAAGCCTGTAAGATACTTTTCAGTATGCCCGAAATTTTGTACATTGATGGTCTGAGGGTTATCCTTTCTTCTTACAATACACTGAAGCCCCCTCATGGACATATCATATCCATCTATCTTCAATCGCAGGTATCCTTGTGGAGCATCAATTGCAAAAAAATTATGTTTTCCCGGAGTTAATGTAACAGTATCCTTTTTAACCGGAGGTAAGGTATGAACAACCACATCATATGTTATCAGGGGATCAATAAAAAGGGTATCCGGAAAACCCTTACTGTTCATGGTATGTATATAATTATATTTTACCTTTCCTGAAAAATTATCATAGAACGTCATGTTTACGTTGGTCTCTGTTGGTTTCCCAAATTTATCAAGGAGGTTCACCTGGACCGTTGTTGGGTTAAGGGCCTGAGAAATAACAAACTCAAGGGCATTGCTGAACATTTGCTCACTGGAGGCATCAAAATATGTACCCACGCATTCAAACTCCTCTTCAAAGTTTCTTCCAATTCCAATCACAAAAGGCCTTAAAACCACGCCTTTTTTTTGCAGATCTTGAGAAACCGCACATGGATCACCACCACATTCTTCAATTCCATCGGTAATCAATACAATAAGATTGCGGCAATCATCGCAAGGAGGAAAATCTTCGCCAGCCTTACTCAAAGCATATGCAATGGGGGTTGTTCCTCTGGGTATAATAGACTTGAGCCTGTGCTTAATCTCGTCGTAATTATCTTTACCAAAAGGCACTTCCAATCTTGTATCATCGCAATGCTGAGGCGGATATTCCTTCTGATGTCCGTAAACCCTCAACGCCAATTCAAGGTTTTCCTGGCCTTTCAGGCTGTCCAAAACATTCGAGAGTATCTTCCTGGCAATATTTATCTTCTGATCACTTTGCCATAAACCATACATGCTTTGAGAAGCATCAAAGACAAACATGATCCTGGTAAGGGGAGGCTTAAAATACCTTCTTGATTGACCTGACTGACGGTTTTGAGCATGCCCTCCTACCTGCAGCAGAATAATAAGCAAAAGGGAATATATTATTAAAAACTTTCGCATTTGAGTTATTCCCGTTAAAAATCGCCCAGGGTCTCCTCCAATTGTGATAACGCTTCCTCTGCTTGTTCATCATTGGGAGGAACACCATGCCACAAATGGGTTCCGGTCATAAAATCAACACCATAACCCATCTCTGTTTTCATTATTATCACATTGGGTTTTCCTGTTCCCGTGAAATCCTGAACCGATTTCATTATATCCAGGACATCCTGCATATTATTGCCATTCATTTCATGTACCTGCCATCCAAACGCCTCCCATTTAGCTTTCAAATCACCCAATGATAAAACTTCTTCCAAAGGACCATCAATCTGTTTACCGTTATAATCAATTGTGAGGATCAGGTTATCTACTTTTCCTGCCGATGCATACATTGCCGCTTCCCAAACTTGACCCTCCTGAAGTTCCCCATCACCCATAAGACAATAAACAAAGTGTTCATCCCGGTTAAGTTTTTTTGCAAGAGCAGCACCAATGGATACTGACAAACCCTGTCCCAAAGATCCTGTAGCAACGCGGATACCCGGAAGGCCTTCAAGCGTAGATGGGTGCCCCTGCAGACGTGAATCAATAAACCGGAATGTACTCAGCTCCTGCGTGTCAAAATAGCCTGACCTCGATAATACACTATAAAAAACAGGAGAAATATGCCCGTTGGAAATGATAAAGATATCCTCCCCGATCCCATCCATACTAAAATGTTCAGGGTGATGCCTCAAAATACTAAAATACATGGCAGTGCAAAAATCAGCACATCCAAGCGATCCACCAGGATGACCAGACTTCGCCCTGTTGGTCATTCTGATTATATCCCGGCGAACCTGGGAAGCAATTCTTTCAAGTTCTGAAACTGTATGCATTTTGATTTTTCATTCAAAATTAACCCAATTCAGCCACTTTTAGAACAATTGTTGATAAAAATGGAAAAAAATCAAGAAAAATGAAATATTGTCCAAATATCCCTCCTGAAATCATGAATATTAACTATTTTTACGGGTTCTAAATAATTAAGGCATGTACAATATAAAATCCATTGTTTGGCCGGTAATTATTTTGCTGTTTGCTTTCAGGGTAAATGCACAGCCAGTTGTATCGAAGGCAGATTCTGTTTTGGCAAAGATCTGGGTTGACTCTGTCATGCAATCATTATCCCCGGTTGAAAAGGTTGGACAGTTGCTGATGGTCAGGGCCAATGATCCCGGGAAACCTTATAATAAAAAGATTAAAAAGTACATTAAAGATTACAACATTGGAGGGGTTGTGTTTTTCAGGGGCAACCCTCATGAACAGGCTTCCATCACCAACGAATGGCAATCCCTTGCCCGCACACCGCTATTTGTTGCTATTGATGGAGAATGGGGACTGGGAATGCGGTTGAACGGTATCGATAATTTTCCGTTTCAAATGACACTTGGGGCTGTTCATGATGATTCTCTGATATATATGATGGGACAAGCTGTTGGCCGGCAATGCAAAAGAATGGGAGTCCAGATTAACTTCGCCCCGGTTGTGGATATTAACTCCAACCCAGCCAACCCTGTCATTGGCATGCGTTCTTTTGGTAGCAACAAGTATGAAGTTGCAAGAAAAAGCAGCATGTATATGAAAGGAATGCAGGAAGAAGAAATCATCTCTGTGGCCAAACATTTCCCGGGCCATGGTGATACGGATTCGGATTCCCATCATACCCTGCCCACAATCAAACATGACCGGAACAGGCTTGACAGTGTTGAATTATATCCGTTTAAATATATCTTCAGGGAAGGTGCGCACGCAGTGATGACTGCCCATCTTAATATTCCATCCCTGGAGAAAAATGAGACAATTGCTGCAACACTTTCTCCGGCAATCATTGATTCTTTATTAAAGGAAAAATTGGCTTTTAATGGGCTAATCATCACAGATGCATTGGATATGAAAGGGGTGTCCGGCTATCACAAACCCGGAGAGATTGAGGTAATGGCATTAAAGGCGGGGAATGACATTTTATTGCTTCCCCAGGAGATTCCTTCAGCTGTAAAAGAAATAATGCATGCAGTGAAGGTGGGTGAAATATCTGCAGAAATCATTGAAGAAAAGTGCAAAAAGATCCTTTTCTATAAATATTTTTCCGGATTGCATCAACCATGTATGATAAACCCTGAAAATCTGACAAATGACCTGAATAATTCCAAATTACAGATCAGGCAATTATTTGCTGATGCCATTACACTTCTTGAAAACCATGATGATTTAATCCCACTTAAGAGGCTGGACACACTCAAAATAGCTTCGCTTTCTATTGGTGCATATGGGATTACGCCTTTCCAGGATATGCTCAGAAACTATACACATATCCATGAATTACAGATTGGCTCGGCACCGGAACAAAAAGATGTAAATGCCATCCTGGAATCTTTGAACGGACACAACCTTGTGATCATAGACATTCAGCAAACGAATATCTACCCCTTCAAGAACTATGGCATCCATGAAAAAGCATGGCAACTCATTAAAGAAATCAGCAATGACCATAAGATCATCCTGGATATTTTTGCATCGCCATATTCCATTATGGCCATGCCCGACAGCATATCTCCTGAATCCTTGATCCTGTCATACCAGGATAACCCTGTTGCTCAAGAGCTTTCCGCACAGATCATTTTTGGAGGTATCGCAGCGAAAGGGGAAATACCTGTAGATATTGACAGCACCTATCATCAAGGATCCGGAATCAATACACAGAAAACAAGGCTTGAATATGGTATTCCGGAACAGCTCGGAATCACATATTTGGAATTAAGCTCAATAGATTCAATTATTCAGGAAGGACTTGATGAAAAGGCATATCCTGGGTGCCAGGTTTTTGCAGCAAAGAATGGCGTTGTGTTTTATAATAAGGGTTGGGGACATCATACCTATCATAAAATACAACAGGTTTCAAGTGATGATATTTACGACATTGCTTCGCTCACAAAGATCGCAGCCACAACTCCGGCTATTATGAAACTCAGCGACGAGGAAAAACTTGATGTTGACAGGAGGCTGTATGAATATCTGCCATTCCTCAAAGGTACCGACAAGGAAAGGCTGATCACTACGGAAATATTGGCACACCAGGCCGGGTTAAAATCCTGGATACCCTATTATCAATATACGCTGAAAGAAAATGACCAACCAGATACTTCATTCTTCAGCCGTAAGATCAATGATTATCACAATGTCAGGGTAGCAGAAAATCTTTATGTTAGCCCGGATTTTTCATATGTCATCATCGACAGCATCAGATATTCAGGACTAACAGACCACAAGGAATATCATTACAGCGACCTTGGATTTTACCTGCTGGTCAGGGCAGTTGAAAATATTTCGAACGTGTCGTTTGAAGCATTTGCAGGCAGATACTTCTACCAACCTCTTGGCTTACAAACGATGGGATTCCATCCAAGGAAACATTTTAGCCTGAGCAGGATTATCCCCACTGAAGACGACAAAATTTTCAGGAAACAATTGCTGTATGGGGATGTACATGACCAGGGAGCAGCTTTGCTTGGTGGCGTTTCAGGCCATGCGGGATTGTTTTCCAATGCAAGAGACATGGGGGTTATGATGCAAATGTTCCTGAACTATGGGAAGTACGGAGGTGAAAGGTACATCGATAGTTGCACCATAGTCAGGTTTACAAGTGTTCAATTTCCACTGGAAGAAAACAGACGTGGATTGGGTTTTGACAAGCCAATGCTTCAGTTCGAGCCCGATGGTCCAAATTGCAGGTCAGCATCACCATCAAGTTTTGGCCATAGTGGATTCACCGGAACTTACACCTGGGCCGACCCTGAAAATGAGCTGGTTTATGTTTTCCTCTCAAACCGGATCCATCCGGATGCAACCAACAATAAAATTTCAGAACTTAACATAAGAACGAGGGTCCATCAGGCCTTTTATGACCTTTTCAATCAACAAAAGAACATTGAAATCGATGAACAAGAAAACTAAGAACATCATTGTTTGGGTATTGGTAATCATATTCACTTTTGCTACAGCTTATTACCAGAGGAAAACCGGACCAACCTATTCAAAAAGCGGCAGTGTAAGTGTAGGCAATGAAGAAATCAATTATAAATTAACACGTTCCCACGGTGGTGAGGATGATGCACAGATCAGCATATTGGTAAAAGACAGATCCATAACCGGTACATACCGCTATAAAAAGATCAATTCGGAAGAAGGATATATTGAAAAAAAGATGAGGCGTGATGGAGATCATCTTGTTATAACAATACCTCATCAACCACCAGCCGGTAAAATCAGATATGAAGCTATGCTAAATGCAGGAAACAAGCAATATCTGCTAACAGAAGAACCTGTTGTCATCAGGTTTAAGGGACATGTACCCCTTCTTGTTCTGATCCCGCATATAGTTCTTATGTTCCTGGCAATGTTGCTTTCTACCAGAACAGGTGTTGAAGCCATCATGAAGGGCAAGAATACTTATCAATATTCTTTGATTACCCTGGCACTCTTATTGGTGGGAGGGATGATCCTTGGACCGGTAATTCAGAAGCTGGCATTTGGCGAATTCTGGGCTGGCTGGCCCTTAGGACAGGATCTTACAGACAATAAAACCCTGGTTGCATTTATTTTCTGGATTATCGCAGTGATCCGGCTAAGAAAAAACAGGAATAACAGAGGATGGGCCATAGCGGCATCGATTATTTTGCTGGCAATATATCTTATTCCTCATAGTATGTTTGGATCAGAACTTGATTATTCAACCGGGGAAGTAGGAACAGGAAACAATTAACATATGTTGGTATTATACATTATCATCGGGATAACAGTCCTTATATCCATATTGGCTTTTAACAGACGGGATATTTTTGATAAGCTCCGGTTTAGTCCCTACTCCATTTACCATTTCAAAGAAGGCTGGAGGTTTTTTACTTATGCTTTGCTGCATGCAGATTGGGTACACCTTTTTATCAATATGTTCGTGTTGTATTCCTTTGGGGATGTTGTGATTGCTTACCTGGGCTATTTTTTCGGGATCAAGGGTGTGTTTTATTTCATACTGTTATACGTTGGTGGCATTCTCTTTTCTGTCCTGGTAGATTTCGGCAGGCAAAAAGAAAATGCATACTATACAGCCGTTGGTGCTTCCGGTGCGGTATCTGCCATTGTCTTTGCCAGCATTATGGTATATCCAACCGGATCGGTCTACCTTTTTTTAATACCAATTCCCATCCCTTCAGCTATTTTTGGAATACTGTATCTTGTTTATTCAGCCTATATGGCTAAGCGCGGAAGAGACAACATCGGCCACAATGCCCATTTCTGGGGTGCCATCGTTGGTATTGTATTTATGATCGCCATCCGGCCGGAGGTGGCAGTGGAATTTATTCAGAAAATTGCAAGCTACTTATCATAAAAAACCGAAGTTTGCCTTAACGGAATTGGCAATTGTCAAATAATGTATAGTATACATTTTCATTTTGACCATTTTTTAAGGCTGTTTCAAAAGGTCAACCCTATTTATGTATAAGCGAGCCAACCCTAATACATCTATCCCCACTTAATAACTTTTCCAGCTTATTCTTGACAAAGGCATACATG
>JAGYLD010000106.1 GCA_018401355.1 Bacteroidales bacterium | reverse complement strand
TAAAACTTACAGTAACTCTTTCACAATCAAGGTGGGACGTACTGGAATCGAACCAGTGACCTCATGCCTGTCAAGCATGCGCTCTAAACCAACTGAGCTAGCACCCCAAAAGGAAGGCAAATGTAATAATTATTTCTAACTTTACGGATCAAATTACTTGAAATTGATGAAACGCCTTTTCTACATCTTACTAACAGTTACCTTTTTCATTACAGGCAATTTCAAAATATCTGCCCAAGCTGCCTATGATATATCATTTATAATTGATGGACTGGAAGATACCGTATTATATATGGGTAGCTATTGGGGCGATAAAATGATGATCGATGATACCAGTAGTCGGCATAATGATACATTTGTATTTAAAGGGTCAGGTTCACTGGATCAAGGAATCTATTTTGTTGTTGATCAAAATAAAAACAAATTATTCGAATTCTGCATTGATGAAAACCAGTCTTTTATTCTGTCCACTGATACAACCAAAAACTTTATGGGTAACATGGATGTCAAAGGATCCAGGTCCAATGAACTGTTCTTTGATTACCAAAACTATACAGCAGATTTATTTTACAAAGTCCAAGAATTATACAAAGTCCTTGAAAATGAGGAAGACAAAAACAAACAAGATTCAATCAAACAGCTTATTTCAGACATTAATGTAAAAAATGTTACATATAAAAACGAATTCATTATAAGACATCCTGATCATATCCTCTCATTAATCTTTTTAATACTCAAAGAACCTGAAATACCAGATTCGTTGAACTCACAGACGCCAGACTCTAAAAAAAGAGCATACAATTATTATAAGAAAAACTATTGGCAATATGTAAACTTTTCTGATCCAAGATTATTAAAAACACCTGTTTTTAGCAAAAAAATTAACAGATATTTTAATCAGGTAATCTCTAAACATCCCGATTCTGCTATATCTGCAGCAGATTATATCATGAATAGTTGCAAAGGCAACGAAAAAATTTATCGTTATCTATTGTTTGATCTTACTTCTACTTTTGAACAATCAAACATTATGGGTTATGATAAAGCATTTGTGCATATGGTTGATAAATACTTTAAAGATGATCACTCTGAATGGATATCTCCGTCAATGTATGATAATATTACTGAGAGGGTTGAAAGAATAAGGCCTTTGCTCCTTGGAGAATTCGCACCTGAACTAATATTGATGGATACATTAAGTAAATTTAAGTCATTATATGAAGAAAAAAATGATTTTACGATAGTATTGTTTTGGACATTTTCATGTGGCGAGTGCAAAAGGGAAATAGAGCAATTACAAGAGTTAAAGAACTCAGAAAAGTACAAAATTGGGGTATTTGCCGTTAATACTGATACCAATTTGGCGAAATGGAAAAATTACATTACAAAGAATAATCTTAATTGGACCAACGTTAATGGAACAAGAAGCATCACAAAAGATTACCATATACTTTATGATGTATATAAAACACCAACTGTATATTTGTTAGATAAAAAATATAGAATTATTGCCAAGCATCTTGAAGCTGATCAAATTAGAAATTTTATCCAAAATTATGATCATTAGTTTATCAGATAATTATGCAAACACATGGGGCGAATGTATCAGATAACTTTTAAGTATATATTTCGTATGAATAATGTTATGTTTGCAGGATATTTTTATATTTTTGACGTGTTGCAAAAAACCATGGGCCCAAAATAATAATCATTTAAAAATGTGCAAAGGCATTCAACTATTACGAAGAGCAAGAAATGTAGTATTTCCATTACTATTTACCTCATTGTTATTTTCAGTATTATCTATAAAAGTAAATGCTCAATGCAGTGCTAACGCTGCATTCAATTTTACTTTCCAACAGTGTTCTACCGTTGATTTTATAGATCAATCAAGCACAACAACCAATTATACAATTACACAGTGGGATTGGGATTTTGGAGATGGCAACACTTCCAACATACAAAACCCTGTACACACTTTTGCCCCGGGATCGGCCTATGTGGTAACTCTAACAGTTACTGCTGACTCAAGTGGCGTAACATGCACAGATCAAACATCAAGAACTGTTAATGCCCCGAACCTTCCCAATGTATACTTTACTTGGGATCCTGAACCGACGTGTTTTGGGGGGCCAACTTTCTTTTATGGAACTGCAGGAAATCCTATTGTGAGCTGGTACTGGGATTTTGATGATGGTCAGTTTTCTACATTGCAAAATCCAGTTCATCTGTACTCAATTATTGGAACTTTTGATGTAAGTTTAAGCGTAATCGATAATAATGGCTGTTCAGATACCATTATACAACAAGTCACTGTATCGGAAATTCCTGATGTAGCAATAACGGTTGATCCTAACCCAACTTGTCTCAACGAAACCACAAGCTTTTCAGGAAGCAGCACTGGATCAGTAGCTTCCTGGCAATGGACCTTCGGTGATGGAGGTGCGGCTGTTGGACAAAATGTGAACCATACTTACCTTCAGGCAGGTACTTACACAGTTACTTTGTCGATTACCGACATAAATGGTTGTACAAATTTCACGACTACTCAGGTGACTGTGAATCCTCTTCCCGCACCCAATTTCATACATACAGGACCATCTTGCCTTGAAGACTCTGTGTTTTTTACAGACCTCTCAACAAGCCCTAATGGATATATAGTCAGATGGGAATGGGATTTTGGAGATGGTAACTCTACCACCATTAACTATCCACAGAATCCGAATGTATCGCATTCATATGCCAATCAAGGAATATTTCAGGTTACACTTACCGTGACAGATTCAGACAGCTGCCAGAATTCAACTTCAAGACAAGTCATTGTTGTACCGAATCCTGTTGCCAACTTTAACACAAGTATTTCATGCGATGGGGAACCGGTTGACTTCTTTGACCTCAGTTCTCCAAACGGTGGATCCAACATTATTTCCTGGTATTGGGAATTTGATGATCCATTGTCAGGTATCTACAATACTTCCATTCAGCAAAATCCAACACATATTTTTACCTCGTCCGGAACGTATGATGTCATTCTGATCATTACAAATTCTGATGGATGTACAGATAGCATTACCAAACCAATAACTGTTAACGATTTACCATATGTTGAAATTGACACGGATTCAGATTCAACCTGTGTTAACCAACCGACAAATTTTTATGGCATCAGTGGAGGGAGTGTTGTAACATGGTATTGGGACTTTGGTGATGGTACTACTTCGGTCCAACAAAATCCTATCCATATTTTCCTGGCTCCCGGAACCTTTGTTGTGACCTTAACCGGCACCGATAATAATGGATGTTCCAAGGACACAACCAGGTTGATATATATAAGTGAACAACCCAATGCTGATTTCAATAACTCCGCTCCTGCCTGTACAGGATTTGGAATTGATTTTTTTGATCAATCAACCACCCCCAACGGTTATTTGACTGGCTGGCACTGGTATTTTGGAGATGGAACAGACACAATCATAGCATTTCCTGACAACCCTGATGTTTCACATATATATAATGTACCAGGAACTTATACAGTTTCCCTTTCGGTAATTAATTCATCAGGATGTATTGATTCAACAGCGGCAGAAATTACTGTTGGGCAAGGGCCGGAAGCCGATTTTGCCACAAATGGAGCTCAATGCGAAGACAACCTCGTTCAGTTCCTGGATTTGTCAAATGGTTTTGGATTCCCAATTCAAGAATGGTATTGGAATTTTGGTGATCCCACATCAGGTGCAAATAATACTTCCACTTTGCAAAATCCCTATCATATATACAATAATCCGGGAACATATAATGTATTTTTACAGGTAACAAGTTCTAATGGGTGCATTGATACCTTATCAAAGAATATAAGTATATATCCTCCTCCCCAGGTGTCATTCTATTCTACTACATCTTCACATTGTTTTGGTGACACAGCTTATTTTGCTGTCGATTCAGCAACAACTGACCTGGGAGCAATAACCGGATATTTTTGGAATTTTGGGGATCCCGCTTCAGGAACAGCTGACACATCTTCATTAATCAACCCCTGGCACATATATACAGCACCTGGAGTATATTATGTTTCCTTATCAGTTTCTGATACAAATGGTTGTGTAAATACGTATGGTGAAAATATTGAAATATTTAATATTCCTTCGGCAGATTATGTTTTTCAAAACAATTGTGCAGAAGATTCAACATTATTTATAGATAAATCAATTATTGGCTCAGCGCCCCTTTCACATTGGTTCTGGGATTTTGACGATCCTGCATCAGCACCAAATGATACTTCAAACCTTCAAAACCCTTATCACTCTTTTTCTGGCCCGGGAAATTATTTTGTTGACTTTATTGTTACAGATAATAATGGTTGTAGCGACAATGTAGGTAAGTGGATTTCAATATATGAAAACCCACAAGCAAACTTCACATATAATCAGGCATGTACGCCTCCAGGTACTATTTATTTTTCAGATGAATCCATCAGTGGAGGTTCTGGTAGTCCTATCCAGGATTGGCTATGGGAAATTGATCAGGGATATTTTTCAACGGAAGTGAATCCCATATACACATACGGAACAAGCGACACCTGCTATGCGGTGTCGTTAACGATCACTGATAAAAACCTTTGCAATAATACATTTACGGATACAGTATGTGTTTTTGAAAATATTCAAGCAGACTTCACCTTTAACGAGGTTTGTTTTAATCAAAGGACGGTTTTTTCACCATCATATACTCCTGATAACGACTCTGTTGTTGCCTGGACCTGGAATTTCGGAGATGGCTCTCCGGTGATAACAACGCCATTTGATACCATGAGTCATTTATATACAAAACCCGGACAATATCTTGTAGAACTTACTGCTAAAGACATTTACAATTGTACTTCAACGGTATACCATCAGGTATCAGTGGATTCTTTACCGACACCAAAATTTTATGCAGATACAGCCTCATGTAATTCGAAAACGAGATTTTTTGACCAATCACTCGGAGGAGGACATTTTGTTACATATTGGGAATGGGATTTTGGCGATCCTTCTTCTGGTTCAAGTAATTATGCCTTTACGCCAAATCCAACCCATCTGTATGCTGCTGTTGATAGCATTTATTATGTTAAACTCATCGTAACAAATGCAATTGGATGTACAGATTCAGTTATTCAACCTGTTTATAAGGCACCTTGCCTGACTGCTGGATTTTACTATACCCAATCTATCGTTTGTACAGAAACTCCAGTTTGCTTTTCGGACACTTCTGTATATTTTGGCAATGCTGGTGGCATGTCACAATGGGAATGGCATTATGGAGACGGGGAAATAGACACGTACACTAATTTCCAGGACAGTATTTGCCACGAATACGAGAATCCCGGAACGTATCAGGTTATGCTCATTATTTCTGCAGGCACGCAGGGAGCAACATTTTCAGACACAGCTTATCAAACCATCAAAGTACGTCAATCACCAACGGTAAATTTTTCTGTTTTTGCTCCTTGCACAAAACATGAAACTGAATTCACCAACGAAACTACTTCAAACGGAATCCCAATTTTAAACTGGTTATGGGATTTTGATGACCCGACATCTTTCACAGACACTTCTACCTCCAAAAATGCCAGTTATAAATACCCATCTATAGGAACTTATTATCCTCAGTTAACAGCATATAATAATGTTGGTTGTAAAAATACATTTATTGACACCCTGGAAATATTGAATCCACCAATAGCTTCTTTTGACTTTTCTAACGCATGCATGGGGAATCCTGTTCGATTCACTGATATTTCTGACACTTCTGGTGCAGCTATAACCAGTTGGTTCTGGAACTTTGGAAATCCACTTAGCAAAGCTGACACATCACTCCTTCAGAATCCGGATTACGTATATGATACATCTGGAATTTATCTTTCAAAGCTTATTATTCACGATGAATTAGGGTGTTCAGACACATCCTCGAAAAATGTTGAGGTGTATGAAATCCCAAAAGCTGACTTTGGTATATTGAGGGATTACCAGGGAGAACAGGGACAAATATTTTGTGTTAATTATTCAGAAGATGCCATTGCTTATGAATGGGATTTTGATAATGGCATCATATCCGATGATTTTGAGCCGGTAATGGCATATGAAGATGATGGCGTTTTCAACATACGTTTAGTAGCATGGAATATTCATGATTGCCCGGATACGGCTTATTTAAAGTATGAATTTATTTTCAAGGGATTATATATTCCAAATGCTTTCTCTCCCACCAGTGATATTCCTGAAGTCCGACAATTTGAACCTTCAGGTTATAACCTTAAAACCTATAAGATAGAAATCTTTAGTATGTGGGGCAACCTGGTTTGGTCATCAAGTAGGATTACACCCGAAGGTGAACCAAAAGAATCCTGGAACGGGATATATGAAGATGAACCTGCTCCTCCTGGAACATATATTTGGAAAGCTCATGCGACGTTTAAAGATAATACTACATGGCAAGGGATGGATGATGGAAGCGGTACCCTCAGAAAAAGTGGCATCATCCATTTGATTAGATAAATCTTAGAAGGGAGAGCATTCCATTCTTTCATATCCACCTCTGGAGCGTACACCCGTTACACCTGTACTTCCACCAACAAGTCCGATATCATCAAACTCAAAGATTATGGAGATTTCATGAGATGGTCCAGTGAAAATATGTTCAGCATTTATTACCATATCATAACTATACATAAACTTTACCCGGGATTCATCGCTGTTTACAGGAATATTTATTCCTCCCATTAACGAAAAATGTGAATATACATTATACTCCAGAGTTTCATTTTTATACCAGGCGCCAATGTATACTCTGGAGAAGTAAATATTCATTCCCGCCATATAATCAGTCATTTTGGCCTGTGTCTGGAAGAAAATTCCTGGGTTAATTTTGAAATCTCTCTTCTTTTGATAGAATCCCCGGCTTTGTGAAAAATCAAAAATTAAATCAAAATGTGCAATATACTTTCTGGCAAGCGGGGCCCTCTTTCCAATGAATGATTCATTGGGTCTGGTAAGGTGATGTATCGCTCCACCCAAAGTACCGATAATACCATTATCATTTCCCTGAAACTGAAATATGGAACCGACTGAAAAATCAGGATATGTTACCCTGTCATCGGAAGGTGGCACAAATTTTGACGGGAAAATATTACCATAAACAGGGTCAAGCTGATCTGAAAACAACAGTTCATCCCAGTCCATCCTTTTCTGAACAAATGCTGCCAGGAAGCCAGTTTGAAGAATCATATTTTCGGCAATTGCGATTCTGACTGAAGGCAAAAATCCAAACATGTTATTTCTTATTTAGCCATTGGCTTGCCTGGTAGAATTAACAATAATACCAATACCTCCTGCACCAGGAAGGTTTCTTTCCCCGATGTCGGCAGAAAAATTGTAAGAATTAAAATTGGCAGGTATCTTGGTCCACTGCCTTCGATAATTAAATCTTACTTTCAAGCCACGGGTCAACCCCACATACGCTGGATTGTAATATGTTGGAGTGTTATAAAACTGGGAATAATCAGGATCTTGCCCATAGACATCTGTTAATGAACATATTAGGACTCCGATAAATATTAGGTAGCGTGTTTTCAACTTGTTTGGATTTTTTTAGTTAGTTATGTGCATTTTAGTAAATGGACACCAAATATAATGAAATCATTCAAACAAACATCAACTTTGATAATTTTAACGATCTATATCCTGAATTGTTACATTTGCACCTCGGATTGAAGAATTTATCAAATGAAAATGAATTTTATATGATTATTTAACTTTGAAAAAAAATAAAAATGATGAAAACAATGAGATTCTATCAACTATTTACAATGTCACTTTTCATCTTTATTGGTGCAATATCGTTTGCACAGGATGAAAAGGAAGAGCTCACACTAGATGACATTTTTAGATCCAGGAAGTTTTATCCTAAAATGGTTTATGGCTTAAACTCATTAAATGACGGAAAATCATA
>JAGYLD010000105.1 GCA_018401355.1 Bacteroidales bacterium | reverse complement strand
CAATGATGCAATGTACTTGGCACTGGTGCCAAAAACTGTAATATCCAGTTCATCGGCCATCTTTAACAAAGCGTCGGGTCCAGGATGGAATGGATTTCCATCAAAACAAACCAGGGTGGCCCCAACGGCCAGGCTGCTCACAAACCAGTTCCACATCATCCAGCCGCAGGTGGTAAAATAGAAGATCGTATCGTCTTCCCTGAGGTTGGTATGCAACATCAACTCCTTCAGGTGCTGGATCAGCGTTCCTCCTGCACTATGGACAATGCTCTTTGGCAATCCTGTTGTACCTGAAGAATACATGATATACAGCGGATGATCGAACGGAAGTTGCTCAAAGGTCAATTCTTCAGCGGTTGCCTGTGCAAGATCCTCCCATAACATACCATTGGCCAGACTGTTTACATCCCTTTGGCCAATATAATCGATCAGTACCACTTTTTCTACCGATGGCAGCTGGTCGAGAATGCCTTTCAGCTTTTCCTGGGAATCAAACTTTTTCCCTTTATAAAAATACCCATCGGCGGCAAAAATAACCTTGGGTTCTATCTGACAGAAACGGTCGAGTACGCCTTTGATCCCGAAATCGGGTGAAGAGGATGACCAGATGGCCCCTATGGAAGCCACTGCCAGCATGGCTATGATGGCTTCCGGCATGTTGGGGATGAAACCGGCCACACGATCGCCCTTTTGAACTCCAAGAGACCTTAAACCCGCTGCAACCCTTCTTACCTCATCATATAACTCCGCATAGCTTATCCTTTTTTCAAACTCGGCCTCACCCCTGAAAATGATAGCCGTTTTGTCATCTTTCCTGCTCAGAAGGTTTTCTGCAAAATTCATCCTGGCCCCTTCAAACCATTTGGCGCCCGGCATTTTTTTATCATCATCCACCACATTGTCCCTTTTCCTGGAAAATTTCATACCGCTATATTCACCGAATGAATCCCAGAAATCAGCAATATCATTCACACTCCATTCATACAACTCAAAATAGTCCCTGAAGCTTTTATTGAATTTCCTGTTAACGAATTGCAGAAACTCATTCATCCTGGAGGTTTCAGACCATTCTTTTGAAGGTTCCCAAAGGAGGTGGTATCTCATAGTCATTAAATTTTATTAAAAATCTGTGTAAATCTGTGTAATCTGTGGTAAGAATATCACCACGGATTACACAGATTGGCACAGATTAAACATGATTTTTCACTTTGCGCCAACATGCCTTGCAATCACAAGCCTCTGGATCTCAGATGTTCCCTCACCAATTTGCAGCAAGCGCTGGTCACGGAAGAGCCTTTCAATATCATAATCTTTCATCAGGCCATAACCGCCATGGATCTGAACTGCCTCATCAACGATCTCCCTGGCAATTTCAGAGCAGTATAATTTGGCCATGGCTGATTCCATCCCATAAGGTTTCCCGGTATCTTTAAGCCAGCAAGCTTTGTAAAGCAGGTTGCGGGCAAGTTCAATCTTCAGTGCCATATCGGCAAATTTGAAAGAGTTCACCTGGAACTGAACAATAGGCCTGCCGAACTGTTTTCTCTCCTTTGCATACTGCAGGGCAAGGTCAAAGGCGCCCTGGGCATGACCAAGGCCCATGGCAGCAATGGAAAGCCGGCCGCCATCCAGTGTGGAAAGCATGATCTTTGAACCTTGTCCGATCTCACCAAGCAAATTTTCCTTTGGTACACGGCAATCGTCAAAATAAAGCTCAGCAGTATCAGAAGCACGCCACATCATCTTCCCATGCATGGATACACGCTTGAAGCCGGGATTTCCTTTTTCCACGATGATGGCAGAAAATTCCTTTCTTCCATTCTCATCACTGGTGATACATTGTGCAGTAGAACCCACGGAAATATCGTGAGAGCCGTTGGTGATGAATATCTTGGACCCATTGATCACCCATTCATTGCCTTCCAGATGAGCTTTGGTTTTGCTGCCCCTCGAATCGGAGCCGGCCGTAGGTTCTGTCAGTCCGAACCCCCATAGCGCCCCACCAGTGCATAGTGGTGGCAAGTATTTCATCTTTTGCTCTTCGGTACCATAGGCATATATTGGCCATATTCCCAAAGAGTTATGAGCAGCCAGGGTTGCTGCCTGGGATCCGTCAACACGGGCAATTTCCTCAACAGCAATGATATAGGAAAGCACATCCATTCCCTGTCCGCCATATTTTTCAGGAAGATACATCCCAAAAAGTCCGAGTTCCCCCATCTTTCTTGTGAGGTCTACGGAAAATTCTGCTTTTTCATCCAGTTCTTTTGCTACCGGCCGGATCTCGCGTTCGGCAAAATCCCTCACCGTTTCACGGATCATGTTTTGTTCTTCTGTCAGCTCGAAATTCATATTTTTAAAGTTTAAGGACTATTCCAATTCAACGAGGACCGAATTGACCTCAACCATATCGTTTAGTTTTACATGGATCTTTTTTACTACTGCATCACGTTTTGCAGTAATGTTGTTTTCCATTTTCATGGCATCGATCACCATAACAACATCACCTTTGCGGATGCTTTCTCCTTCTTTCACTTTTATCTTAAACACTTTTCCCGGGATGGGTGAAACAATATGCTTGTTAACATCCACTGCCTCATCAGCACTATGCGATGTGAGTTCAGTATCCAGAAGGTCATTCCTGAACATCTGAAAATCCTCTCCATTGATATTTACTTTGGTAAAGTTTTCCTCGCCTTTAAGTATTTTGGCCTGGAAAGTTTTTTCATCTATGGAAAAATCTATTTCGCCTTTTTCAACATATTCAATGGTACATTTATATTTATTCCCCTCAATATCAAACTCATAAACACCATCATCATTCTTTTCAAACATGATGTTATACACTTTATCATCGAATGTAACCTCAACAGTATTTATATTTCTCCAGTATCCGATCATGTTCCATACATCATGTGGATTGGAACCACTCCCGATAGGATCAAATGACTTGGTATTGAAAGTATACATCAGGTAGGCAGCAATTGCCACAGGATATTCCACCTTTTCCTTGCTGAAGTTCGATGGCTTTGAAGCTTGATTTTCTTTCACGGCTATTTGCTTTTTTGGTGATGATTTTTCTGTTTTAACCTTCTCAAGTTCTTCCAGGAATCTCTCTTTTGCTATCCCTGATTTGTAATCCCGGTATTGAGTTTCATGCATAGCAAACTCAAAGAGCTCTTCATCATCCTGGCCTCTGTCCCAATCATTATCTTTCATTTCTTTAATATATTTTTCCAGGACATCAGGATAAGCATCCTGTGGATAACCTTTGTAGAACTCACGTTTTTGCTTTTTGGCCAATTCGAGGATTGCCGGGTCTATCGGACCAGGAAGGTTTCCGGCTTTCCCGAGCAACATGTTCCAAACGTTATCATCCATCATGGAGAACCTTTCCTCCCCTTTGGCCAATTGCAGGATGTTAAGCAAAGCTACATTCTTCACATACTGGCTAAATGGTGTAACGAGGGGTGGGTATCCCATCATGGGCCAGATGTATTCTACCTCTTCAAAAAGCTTAACGAGAAGTTCATCTTCAGAAAGTTCAGGTTTCCCGCTTGCTTTAAGGGAAAAGTTTATACTTTCATGAACACCTTTCAGGTCGGCCATCAGACTTCCCATCATGCCACCCGGAAGTCCGCTTTGTATCATGAGGGAAGACATATACCTGTTCTTGGGATTAATAAAATATCCCAGGAAGTCATCCATGAATGTCTGAGTCAGATGTCTTGCTTCCATGTATGCGTTCATATTGATCTCCGGCACATCAAAGCCGGCATCAACCAGCATTTCACGGATGGTGATCACATCGGGGTGGACCATTCCCCAGGATAGAGGTTCCATGGCCACATCCACGATATCTGCACCGGCTTTAGCCACTTCCAACATAGATGCCACTGAGAATCCAGGCCCTGAATGTCCGTGATACTGAACGATAAGGTGAGGATATTTTTTCTTGATTGCATGCACCAGTTGCCCGAGCATCACCGGACGACCGATACCTGCCATATCTTTAAGGCATATTTCATCTGTCCCATATTCTGCAGCTTTATCCACAACACCCATATAGTAATCAACTGTATGTATCTTTGAATGAGTAATACATAAAGCTGCCTGTGAGATCATACCTGCTTCTTTGGCATACTTTATCGATCCTTCCAGATTCCTGTGATCATTAAGTCCACAAAAAGACCTGGCGATGTTTGTCCCCTGAGCTACCTTTACCTTATACATTAATTTACGAACATCCGCAGGAACCGGGAACATTCTGATCCCGTTGAGCGCCCTTTCAAGCATGTGAGTCTGGATACCTGCATCATTAAATGGTTTGGTCCATTCCCTGACAGCCTTGTTAGGGTTCTCCCCGTAAAGGAGATTCACCTGTTCAAAAGCGCCCCCGTTGGTTTCAACCCGTGCAAAGCATCCCATATCGACTATAACGGGAGCGATCTGTTTAAGCTGGTCTACGCGTGGGACATACTTTCCGGATGACTGCCACATATCGCGGTAAATAAGACTGAATTTTATCTGACGTTTCTTCGACATAATTTTATGTTAAGTTCAAAAGTTCAAGAATTTGAAAGTTATAAAGAGAACTGACATACACTCCAAAACCCTCACCTCTAACCACTCACTATTCATTCCATCTTGGTTTTCTCTTTTCCAGGAAGGATGCCATCCCTTCCTGTCCTTCTTCAGAAGCCCTCAGCTTCGCAATCAAGCTTGCTGTATATTCCATAGTATCATCATAAACAGATTCTTCTGTGATTGTAAACAAGAGCTCCTTCACCGACCTCATGGCATCAGGACCGCTGGACATTAAAAATTTTATATATGTCTTAACCTTTTCATCCATTTCGTCAGCTGGCATAGAAGCATTCACCAGGCCATATTTTTCTGCTTCTTTGCCCAAAAAACGTCTTCCTGTCAGCATGAGATCGCGGCTTGCATATTCGCCTATCCTGCGCAAAACATAGGGTGAAATAGTTGCCGGAGCAATTCCAAGTTTCACCTCGCTGAAGGCAAACCTGGTTTCATCATCGCAAAAAACGTGTCCTTGTAATCAAGGCTGACAGCAATCCATTTGCGCCGCCAATGGCAGCTCCATGAACAACTGCAATGGTTGGTTTATGGCATTTATATATGGTGCTGAAGCATTGAGCCAGTTTCATACTATCCTGAAAATTATCTTCATAGCCAAATGTGGCAATATTTTTCATGTAATTCAGATCAGCACCTGCACAAAAAGATTTTCCTTTACCACGCAGAATCAACACCCTGACGTCATCCATATTATTGACCTCCAGCACACAATCAATGATCTCGCTGATCATCTCCTGATTCATCGCATTGTGTTTTTCAGGGCGATTCAACCAAAGGGTTCCTGTTTTGTCATCCAATTCGAACTGAATATTCTGAAACTCTCGCATAATTTAAATTTTAAGCATAGTTATTTATCAATAGCCGATCTTTCGTTCCCTTACGGGTGTCAGTTTAAAGTCATTCCGGTTTAATACATCATCATAGTTCGGGTTATAGTCTTCCTGGTTCGTATACACGATTTCGTTATCCTGATTTACCCATCTGTACTGCCATTGGTCAGATCCCACCTCCACTTCATTCGTATATGGATTCATAAACTCCTCCTGTTCAGTGAGGGTCAGGAACATATCATTGTTAATCTCATAATTGGTGGCACGCTGATGACCGGCGATCTCCTGATCGATCCGCTGGATGGTATTCAGAACATCCTGGTGGATCTGATTACGCTGCACCTGCCCGTGTATCTCCCCGATCAGCCAGTTCATATTGATGATTACCGAGCTTATGATCTCGCCGAATATGGGTTCATATTCATTAAACCGGGCTTTTGGAGCCCTGACATAAAACGTGCTGCGGTTTTTCCAGAGCCCGGCTCCCAGTTGTCCGAAATCCATAACGACAGCAATGATCTTTTCGAGGTATTCTATGCCGTCCTCTTGGTATGTCAGGGATGTAACGGCAGCATCGTATGTAAAATTTGCCATCATGTATTTATCCTGTTCCATGATCTTTCTGGCAACATTGGGGGAGTTCTTTCTTTCTACCACCTGTAATGCAGTATTTCCGGGATGGATATAAGGAATAACAACCTGCTCGATAAAATTTACAGCATTCATTTTAGGCAGGACGGTCATTCCGTTGTAATTGCTGCCAACGGGAAACATCCCCATTTGTCCGGCAGGAGACTCACTCATATCAAAATAATATATGTCGGGCAGCCAGTGTATCATGGCACTTGCTTTTCCGTTGCTATATACCATGAAATCCAGTTTTGCTTCTGTTGCATTACCGGCCCCGCCACTGGCAGATGGATCAAGCCTGAAAATTCCCCCATCGTATGACCAATCCCCGGGGATAAGAACTGAAAAAGCACTTTCCCTTGGTTCCCATACCCTTTTAAAGGCTATAACTTCGTTCTGACTTTGTGGTTTGGCCGGATCATTAACAACAGAGGATTTGTTTTCATTACCAGATACACAGGCTGCAAGTAATGATAGTATAAACAAAAAAATCAATGAAGACCCTGGCTGTCTCATAGAATATGATTTTATTACATCCTGAACACGCCAAATTTTTGTTCCGGGAATGGCTTATTGAGCGACATAGCAATTCCCATTGCCACTATCCGTCTGGTATCAATGGGATCAATGATACCATCGTCCCATAACCTCGAAGTACTGTAATAAGCAGAACCTTCCTTATTATATTTTGCTTCAATTGATTTCCTGAGCTTTTCAACTTCTTCCTCGGGCATTTCCTGGCCTTTGGCACGATATTGATCTTGCTTCACGGTTATCAATACATTTGCTGCCTGCATCCCTCCCATTACTGATATCTTTGCATTGGGCCACATAAACAATAGCCTTGGATCATAGGCCCTGCCAGCCATGCCGTAATTACCGGCACCGAAAGACCCGCCAAATAATATTGTAAACTTCGGAATATCGGCATTGGCAACTGCGTGGACCATTTTAGCACCATCCTTGGCAATACCTCTTCTTTCAAAATCTTTACCGACCATAAATCCTGTGATATTCTGAAGGAAAAGCAGCGGTATCTTCCTGGAAGTACAAAGTTCAATAAAGTGCGTTCCTTTCACAGCAGATTCGGGGAAAAGAACCCCGTTGTTGGCCAGTATACCAATAGGATACCCCATGATTCTGGCAAAACCAGTGACAATGGTCGGAGCATATCTTTCTTTAAACTCGTGGAATTTGCTGCCATCCACAATCCTGGCAATAACCTCTCTTGAATCCACAGCCTTCTTCAGGTCCACCGGAGCAATACCATAAAGTTCTTCAGGATCATAAGCCGGATCTTCAACATGGGCAATATCAATAAACTGCTTTTCTTTTTGTTCCAGAGATTCAAAGATATTCCTGCAGGTTTGAATGGCATGTACATCATTATCAGCAAAATGGTCAGCCACCCCTGAAATGGATGTATGCACATCAGCGCCACCCAGTTCTTCAGCAGTAACTTCTTCTCCGGTAGCAGCCTTAACAAGAGGAGGACCACCCAGGAAGATAGTCCCTTGATGTTTGACTATGATTGTTTCATCACTCATGGCAGGGACATATGCACCTCCGGCTGTACATGATCCCATAACAATGGCAATCTGTGGAACCCCCATGGCAGACAGCCTGGCCTGATTGTAAAAAAACCGGCCAAAATGGTTTTTATCAGGAAAGACTCTATCCTGCTCAGGGAGAAAAGCGCCTCCTGAATCTACCATATATACGGTGGGCAGCATATTTTCCATGGCAATTTCCTGTGCCCTCAGATGCTTCCTGATAGTCCACTGCATATACGTACCACCCTTCACGGTAGCATCATTGGCAATGATCACAGCTTCCCTGCCATGAATTACACCTATCCCTGTAACAATGCCAGCAGATGGGAACTCATTGTCATACTGGTTATATGCCGCGAGAGTAGATAACTCAATAAATGGTGTATTGGGATCGATCAACTTGTAAATCCTTTCCCTGGCTAAAAGTTTCCCTCTTGACTTATGTTTTTGAATGGCTTTCTCAGAACCACCCCTGGAAACATCACGATATATGCCTCTGAATTCATTCAACAATTTCAGGAAAGCCTGTTTATTCTCTTTAAACTCTTTCGAATTAACATCAATTCTGGACTCTAACTTAAACACGTTCGATGGTTTTGGTTAATGAATAATGTAAGAAATAAAATAAAGTTCAAAATAAATTCTAGAGTTTATGAAAACCTTAAATACAACGCACGTTTCTGCTTTGGAAACATGGATAAAGAACAAATCAGGGA
>JAGYLD010000104.1 GCA_018401355.1 Bacteroidales bacterium | reverse complement strand
GACCACTACAAGGATATGCAGGACCTTGAGTTCACTATCCAGGATGGAAAACTTTGGTTGCTCCAGACAAGAAATGGCAAACGTACCGGAGCTGCAATGGTTGAAATTGCAATGGATATGCTTGAGAATAACATTTTAGATGAAAAAACCGCCCTCCTCAGAATAGGGCCCAACAAACTTGATGAATTACTTCATCCGGTTTTCGATCCTGACGCCCAGGCAGATGCTTTCGTCATATCGAAGGGATTACCGGCATCCCCAGGTGCAGCAACCGGCCAGATAGTATTTCATGCTGACGATGCAGAAGAATGGGCTGAAGATGGAAAGAATGTTATCCTGGTGCGCATAGAAACTTCACCGGAAGACCTTAAAGGCATGAATTCAGCCAAAGGAATTTTGACAGCACGGGGTGGTATGACTTCTCATGCTGCTGTTGTTGCACGTGGCATGGGCAAATGTTGCGTGTCCGGAGCAGGATCCATAAAAGTTAATTACAAAGAAAAAATCATGACCGTAGATGGCAAAACATTCAAGGAAGGCGATTGGATATCCTTAAATGGTACTACAGGAGAAGTTTATGATGGACAAATCAAAACCATTGATCCGGAACTTCATGGTCATTTCGCAAAACTTATGGAACTGGCTGACAAATATGCAACAATGAATGTGAGGACAAATGCAGATACTCCAAATGATTCTACTATAGCCAGAAATTTTGGTGCAAAAGGAATAGGACTTTGCCGGACTGAGCATATGTTCTTTGAGGGTGACAGAATCACTGCCATGCGTGAAATGATACTTTCATCAAATGAAGAAGGCAGAAGAAAAGCATTGGATAAATTGCTACCGATTCAACGTGAAGATTTTGAAGGCATTTTTGAAGCCATGCATGACCTTCCTGTAACTGTGCGCTTGCTCGACCCGCCATTACATGAGTTTGTGCCCCATGAAGAAGAAAATCAAAAAGAAATGGCCGAAGAAATGGGGATATCTGTGGAAGAAGTCAGGCAAAAGGTTGAAGACCTAAGTGAATTTAATCCCATGCTAGGACACAGGGGTTGCCGCCTTGGCAATACTTATCCTGAGATATCCGAAATGCAGGCCAGGGCAATTATAGAAGCTGCATTGAACCTCAAGAAAAAAAATGTCAATACCAAGCCTGAAATCATGATCCCCCTGACAGGAACGCTCAAAGAAATGAAAATGCAGGAAGATATTGTCCGCTCGACTGTGGAAAAAGTATTTGAAGAGCGGGGAGAAAAAATAGACTATCTGGTTGGAACAATGATTGAAGTTCCCAGGGCAGCACTTACAGCAGATGAAATAGCTGAATCTGCCGAGTTCTTCTCCTTTGGCACTAACGACCTTACCCAAATGACCTTTGGTTATTCAAGGGATGATGCCGGAAGATTTCTTCCTGTATACTTAAGAAAGGGCATTCTGAAAGATGACCCATTCCAAATCCTTGATCAGGATGGTGTTGGACAGCTACTGCAAATTGCTGTCGAAAAAGGAAGAAAAACCCGTCCCGGTATAAAGATTGGAATATGCGGCGAACATGGAGGAGAACCAAGTTCTGTTGAATTTTGCAACACTTTGGATTTTGACTATGTAAGTTGTTCTCCATACAGAGTGCCGATAGCGCGCCTTGCAGCAGCTCAGGCCGCCATCAAACAGGCAAAGGATAAATAATCATATTGATTTATTGAAAAAGAAGCAGTAACTTCGTATGTTACTGCTTCTTTTTTTAGCTATGCGCACTCTAACCCCACTAATAAATTGTAGCTTTGCTGTTTTTAATCATATGTGATAATATTAAGTTAGTTTCATTTATAATAATTGTTTCAAATTCAATATTATGGATCTAAAATCAAAGGTTTTGGATATTGTCAGTAAACACGATAATGTTCTTGAAAATATCGACAGACAGATAATGATTCAGGAATCTGTTGATAACAAAGAGGTTATAATTGGAGCATGTGGAGCTCTGGCCACCTGGACACCCACAGAGTCAACAGGAAGAAGCCCCAAAGATACTTTGATCGTTAAAAGACCAATCAGTGAGGAAAACATTGACTGGACATCTCCAAACAATATCCCCGTTGATCAGGAAACCTTTGATATGATATTCGAAGATGCATTGATAGCTCTAAACAATAAAGAAAAGTTATATGTTACTGATAGAGTTATTGGAGCTGATTCATCTTATTCTTTACCTGTTAAAACAATAACTGATTTTGCACTAACAGCACTTTTTACTGATAACATGTTCAGGCCCGTTCCTGAAGATCTGAATAAGTCTGTTTTTTATCAGAATGATTTCTATTTACTGACACTACCATACGACAAACTCAATAAAGAAAAGTATCAGGGAAGGCTCAGAAAACTTGATGACGGAACAACCTCAGACATGGCTGTAATCATGGACTTTGACAGAAAAATAGGGATTGTTTTCGGATCTGCTTACATGGGCAGTGTTAAAAAACTTATGTTCACAGTTATGAACTATCTCCTTCCTTTCGAAGAGGTTTTGCCTTTACATTGCAGTGCAAATGAAGGTAAAGGAGGTGACTCTGCCCTTTTACTCGGACTTTCGGGAACAGGAAAAACCACACTTTCTGCAGATCCTAAACGTGCGTTATTGGGTGATGATGAACACGGATGGGGTGATCAGGGAATAGCAAATTTCGAAAATGGCTGTTACGCTAAAATGATCGATATTAATCCCAGAAAGGAGCCGGATATCTATGATGCGGTTATGCATACTGATGACTATCTGCATCATGGAGCCATTGTTGAAAATGCCATGATCTATCCAACCGGAGAGTTTGACTATAATGATGACCGGTTCACTCCAAATTCCAGAGCCTCCTATCCATTGGTATACCTGAAAAACATAAAAGAATCGTCTACTTCAGGTCATCCAAAAACCATACTGTTCCTTACTGCGGATGCTTACGGAGTAATTCCACCTGTAGCAAAACTGAGCCCCGAACAGGCTATGCTTTGGTTTTTAATGGGTTATACGAGTAAACTTGCAGGGACAGAAACCGGTGTGACCACTCCAAAAGCAACTTTTTCAAGATTTTTTGGCCAGCCATTTATGCCCTGCAACCCTGATATTTATGCCAACATGCTGGGAGAAAAAATGGAAAGACACCATACCAATGTCTACCTGATCAACACTGGTTGGAGCGGTGGTCCTTATGGCATTGGTAAGAGGATGGACATCACAATGACCCGCGCCATGGTTGATGCAGCTTTATCGGGTGACCTGGAAAACGTAAATTATATTGAAGATGAACTTTTTCATGTAATGGTTCCCCAATCCTGTCCGGGTGTCCCTGATGAAATTCTTAATCCCAAAAATACCTGGGATGACAAAGAAGCATATGAAAATCAGGCCAAAGAACTGGCAATGAAATTCTCAAAAGCTTTTGACAAAGCATATGGGCACAAAGACATCAGAAAGGAAGTTATTCTACAATGCCCGGGAAAATAATAAAAAAGCCTCCATTGGAGGCTTTTTTATTAATGCGTTATTTTTCACTACCATCACTTTTATTTATTCTTACCAGGCTTAAGGTATAAAACAAAACCAATTACAGCCATTAATAAGAAGAAAATGATAACAACAATATATCTAAATTCAATATCCGACATTTGCACTCAATAAGGAATACCAAATTTAAATGATGCAAATGTTCTTTTTATTAAATAAGTGTTAAAGTATTGTTAATCTTAGGTAAAACAACAATTCAAAATCACTGAAAAGTTCGGGGGATATTATTGATTCAACATCACAGGCATAACCAGCATCAGAATATCTTCATCCTCATTATCCTTGTCTAACGGGATGATCAAACCTGCCCGGTTTGGTGCAGACATTTCAATTTTTATTTCCTGAGTATCCAGGTTATTAAGCATATCGTTTACGAACTTGCTATTGAAGCCTATTTCCATGTCATCACCCTCATAATTGCATGTCAATCTCTCTTTGGCTTCATTAGAGAAATCAATATCTTCAGCACTAAGCAATAATTCCTTCCCGCTTAATTTCAATCTCACCTGATGGGTACTTTGATTTGCAAATATAGAAACCCTTCTCATAGATGTCAGCAAGGAAATTCTGTCGATAGTAAGTACATTATTATTGTTTGCAGGTATAACAGCTTCATAATTGGGATATTTTCCATCTATAAGTCTGCAAATCATTTTTACATTGCCAAAAGTAAATGAAGCATTTGTTGGATTATACTCAACGGTTACCACTGATTCTTCGGAGGCCAAAATATTTTTCATTGAAGTGAGAGGCTTTTTGGGCAAAATGAAGGAGGCAGATTCTTCTGTTTTGATATCCATGCGTCTATATCGGACAAGCTTATGTGCATCGGTAGCAACAAATGTTAAATAATCGGGAGTAAGTTCACAAAACACGCCGGACATCACCGGCCTTAATTCATCATTACCGGTTGCAAACAACGTTCTGTTAATGGCTGACACAAGCAATGATGAATCAAGTTTTACCGTTGTTTTTTCTTCCAGGAAAGGCATCTGTGGAAATTCGTCACTCCTGTGGCCTGACAGTTTAAACTTTCCTTCACCAGCAGAAATTTCAACAATAAGGGTTTCTTTATTAATATTGAAAGTAACCGGAATATCTGAAAAGGTCTTTAATGTATCTATTAAAATTTTTGCAGGAATGGTAACACTACCCGGATCTTCTGATTTAGAAGTAGCTACGGTCACTGTCATTGTCGTTTCAAGATCTGAAGCCGTTATAAGCAATACTTCTTCTTTTAGTTCGAAAAGAAAATCATCCAGAATGGGCAAAGTATTGTTGGAATTTAAAACACCACTAAGTGCCGTGAGGTTCTTCAGGAGCACTGAACTTGAAACAATAAACTTCATAATAACCTTATTATTAATGATAAAACATAAAACATCAACTCTGTAAAATTAAGAAAAAAGTAGGAACAAAAACTTAATGATATTTCATTTTTCTACTTTTTCCTGGCAATTCTTTGCATATCGCGCAAAAACTCGATTCTTTTTCTTTTACTTGAAATAACGTATTCATATTGCTCCTCCTCATCCTTTTCTTTATAGGTTCGTCTGTCAGGTTTCAGATTCATCACAAGATCATTGTAGCGATCATGGCTGGAAATGGTCTGCATTATATTGCTACGGTAGCTGTAAAAGAACCAGTTTGTGCTATTCAGTTCAATGTATATATTAAGAACGGGAGCAGTCTCTCTCATTTCAATCTGCAGATAACCATTCACATATTTGTTCACCGGTATACTTCCGATATTTGAAATACCCAACATACCATCTGAAACATAGGAATTGGATTCTTCATCCCAGAATAATTTTACATCCGAAAAGAAAATGGTATAATGCATATTTTGGGGCACCCTGCGACTTGCACCATATAATGCAATTTCCTCCCTGGCTTTTGCGGATTCCTCCTCGCCAACAAATGCTGTCAAAGCTCCCTGATATAATGGATTGTCAAGACTCAGCCCTTTAAGGTTTGTCTCCTGCAATTCATCAGACAAGGTTTCAAGCAATTCAAAATCCAGGAAGAAATTGATTCCAACAGCCAGGTGAAGTTCAAGTGAATCGGGAATCATAAAATACTCTAATTCGCCATAAGTGTCAATATCAACATTTGACATATCAATACCGAGATCAATCATCCCCCTGTTTGTAATGGCACAATGCTTTGTATCAAAAAACATATAAGGATGTATGGCATTTTTTTCAAAAGGATTCTTTTCTTTAGAAATGAGGTAGCCATTTCTTTTGTAATCGTATCTGATGTCACCCCTGGCCGTCCCAACTTCCCTGTCAGATGCATACCATTTACGTTCAAAAAAACTCGGATACAACCCTCTTCTTGCAAAGGAATAATTAACGGAAAGATCTAAATATTCACCATCCTGGTTTAAAATATTTTCCGGAACAGGAATCTGAACATCCAATGGATTTATGATCGTATCAAAACTAACCCATTCCTCCGGCCTGTTGTAGCAATCCTGAATCAAACCAAAACCACCCGTAAATTCCAGAAATTCAGATGGAGCTCTCAAAGTCACCATGCCTGTATATTTAAACCATGGGCTAAGCATGAAATTTGCTGAATCCCTGATCCTGGAAATCGCATAAGTATAACCCAATGAATCATTAACTGTAATGGTTGAGAACCTGATCAACTGCTTTTCTCCATTTAAGTCCACATAATCATATAAACCTTTTGCCAGATATTTTTTTCTTGAATAAATATTAACATTGGCATCATGAATCTTATGGAAACGTGATGTAGTATTAGCAAGAATGTCCGCTCCCAATAAGGTCTCAATTTTAGCATCCTCCAGAATTGTAACTTTGCCGTCAGCAGGATAAATAGCCACATCTGCAACTTTAACAATGCTTACATCTTCAGCCCGTATAATATTGTTGTCAACATCATAACTGGCCCTGAGTGAGAAAAACCTCAGGCTGTCTTGTTCCGGATGAACAGAAATAAACTCTGAAGATGACAAATCAATATCAATAAGGTCTTCCTGCGACATATCATTTAACTCAGGAATACCTGTTAACAACTGATTGGACAATTGCATTTCATTTTCATCCATATCCCAGGTGAATTCATCCATGTTGCAAACATACTGGTTAAAGGGAAACTCAAGCATTGAAGAAATACCATTGGAATTGAATGCACCCATTCTGGCTTCAAAATCCATTTGTGACATGTACCCCAAGGCTTTAAAGGCCAGTTGCAACCTGCTAGTATCAGTGTACAAGAAAAAGTCTGACGTATCCGCAGCAAGGCTATGGTGATTAAAATCAAACAAATTTGACTCAATGGCTGATTTTTCAAAAAGAAAAGCCCCATCACCATATGTATTTAATGGGGTTAATAGAATTTCCCCATCAAAATTTGCCTGATTAAATATTTTAAACGGTGTATTTGTATTCCAGGCCAACAATTCATTTTGATAAGGGGTAAATAATTCATTTATATGACTTCCAATAATTTCAGGATATTCTACTTCTGCCATTTGAGGACTTACCCTAAATTCTTCGACCAGACTTGTTGTTGAGTCAGGATAAAAGACAAAACTTTTTGAAACGCTGCTGGATGTCAAGTATTTCAATACACCTTCACCGGTAAGGCCTTTTCCATCCAGCTGGAATGTATTCGTGTATTCTGCTTTTCCGTTATAAATTTCAAATCCTTCATCAGGCGTTTGTGATTTAAAGCCCAGGTAATAATCTGGCATAACACGCAGCGGTTCTTCTATTAATGGCATAATATCAGCTGATGCCAGATACCCTGTAAATTTTATGCCATCAGTTGAAAAATCATCAAGGCTGTCAATTGTAAACGGATCAAGTTCATAGTAAAATCTTTCCCTGTCATAAACTCCGTTATAGATCTTATGATCATCATAATAAACATAGGCATTCCCCTGACTTGTAAAGATTGGATAATCGGGATAAGATATCAATCCTGACTTATTGTCAAACTTGTCAATAAGAATATATCCACTAAGGTTCTCGAGAACAGATCTTACTTTTACAAGATTGGAACCACTTTCCCATATCTGATCCCGGTTTTCATCAACAGTGGTATCATTTTCATATTTCTGTACAAGAAAATCTATAGAGTCGATGGAGGGCAAATTAACCCTGAAGCTATCATATTCAAAAGAGCATTCTCCAGAATAAAACTCAAACAACCCGGCACGGACCTTTCCGATAAATGAAAAATCTCTGTTTTTACGCATTACAATGCGGCCATCCGAGGGGAAAATTAATACCTTCTGCGCATCGCTGATAAATATCTCCGGAACCCCGTTAATGGTCAGATCAAAAGATGACATATCCAGACTTGCATTGCTTTTCAGTGATGTTTGAGAGTTTATCCGCATGACATCGTAATCCTTTTGCTTCTTCTTGGATGCGATATAATCAAAAAGCCTGTCCTTGATTATGGCCTCTCTTTTATCCGGATCATAAACCAGAAAGCCTTTACCTTCCAGCATCAACAAAAATGCTATAGCCTGTTCTTCAGGTTTTTCCATAAACTCTGCAAGCAATGCTGGCTTTACTTTATTTGTTCCAAAAGATTCTGAATAGTTTCGAATCAGGATCAAAGGATTAAACTTATCAAGTCCTTGCAATGAGTAGTAATCCCTTTCGGAAAAGAAATTGTCGGACTCAAAGGTAGCATTGCTTTCATTGGAAAAACTTCTGATGCTCTCGAAAGTTATATTGTTGGAATTGATAGACCAGTAAAGAGCTTCAGCATAAATATCCAGCCTGTG
>JAGYLD010000103.1 GCA_018401355.1 Bacteroidales bacterium | reverse complement strand
TGTCTTCTATTCAGCTTATAACAAGGCTGATTTCAGCGGAAACCATGCTATCATCAGATAAATTGAGAAAAGGAAATCTGGAAAACTATGAATGGGAACAATTGAATGCTAAAATCAAGAAATTGATCGATGCAAAACTCTTCATTGATGACACACCTGCGCTAACAATCTTTGAGTTAAGGGCCAAATGCAGGCGATTAAAAGCACAGCATGATATACAGTTCATCGTTATTGATTATCTTCAGTTGATGGTTGGACAAACCGATAACAAAGGAAACAGGGAACAGGAGATCAGTATGATATCCCGATCTCTGAAAGCCCTTGCAAAGGAGCTGGATGTTCCAATCATCGCTCTGTCTCAGTTGAGCCGTGCTGTTGAGACCAGGGGCGGATCCAAGAAACCCATTCTTTCTGACCTCAGAGAATCAGGTGCCATAGAACAGGATGCAGACCTTGTGATGTTCATTTACCGTCCGGAATATTATAAAATTGACCAGGATGAGGACGGAAATTCCACCCTGGGAATGGCGCAGATAAGCATTGCAAAGCACAGAAATGGTTCCCTGGCAGATATACCACTCAGGTTCATTGGGAAATATGCAAAATTTGCTGAATTTGAAGGCGATGAAATTGATTCATTTTCTGTCGATGATGAAACGGGCATGAAAACCATTCCATCCAGGATGAATGATATGGATGAGGACAATATACCTTTCTGATCAATATGACTTTCCTTTCGAATTGATCATAGGGACAAACCTTACCGGTATCAGGTCTTCCCTGACCAGTTTGTTGTTCTTTTTTGTCAGTAACACAAGTTCCTGAGTATACATTTCTCCCACAGGTATAACCATTGTGCCTCCTTCTTTTAACTGATCCTTCAAGGGAACAGGAATGTGTGTGGGTGCACAGGTGACAATAATGGCATCAAAAGGCGCTTTTGCTGACCAGCCCTTGTATCCGTCCCCAATCTTAACAAAAACATTGTCAAAACCCGAAGCTTTTAACACTTTCTCAGCATTTTTGCCCAATAATTCAAATATCTCAATTGTAAAAACACTGTCGCACAAACAGGCAAGAACAGCAGCCTGATAACCGGAACCTGTACCAACTTCCAGCACCCTGTCTGTCTTTTTCAATTTAAGAACATCTGTCATCAAGGCTACAATATATGGCTGGGATATGGTTTGACCCGAACCTATTGGCAACGGAAAGTCTCCATATGCCTGGTTCTGATATGCAACAGGAACAAATTTATGTCTCGGGACCATTTCCATGGCCTTTAAGACATCAGGATCGGTTATGCCCCTTGAATGTATCTGGGTCCGTACCATCCTTTTGCGTTGATCTGCAAATCCATCTTCACTGCCTTGACCGACACAATCTGTCATAAAGATTGTCATTAAAAACAAAAAAAATAACTGATGCAACATTGCATATAGCTTCATGATGCATGAATTCATATAATTCTAAAAGCTAATATAAGAAATAATACGGTAATAAAAAAATGATCAGCCAGCCAAAACCCTGGCTACCTCACCAGCAGCGTCTTCCAGAAGTATTGCAGAATTGACCTTAAGTCCTGATTCATCAATAATTTGCTTACCTTCTTTGGCATTGGTTCCCTGCAACCTTACTACGATAGGAACCCCTATCTCTCCTATGTTTTTATAGGCATCCACAATTCCCTGTGCAACACGGTCGCAACGGACAATCCCGCCAAAAATGTTAACCAGGATGGCTTTTACATTGGGATCTTTTAAGATGATCCTGAAAGCCTCCTCTACCCTTTTGGCGTTGGCTGTTCCTCCAACATCAAGGAAATTTGCAGGATTACCACCACTTAATTTAATCATATCCATGGTAGCCATAGCTAATCCTGCCCCATTTACCATGCATCCAACATTCCCGTCGAGCTTAACATAACTGAGGTCATAACTGCTAGCTTCTACTTCAATGGGATCCTCTTCGTTGAAATCCCTCATTTCAGCAATATCGGGATGCCTGTATAGGGCATTGTTATCGATGGTTACTTTACAATCAGCAGCAAAGATCTTATCATCAGAAGTTTTCATCACAGGATTTATCTCAAACAAAGCCGCATCCGATCCAAGATAAGCTTTGTATAAGCTGGTTACGAACCTGATCATATTTTTAAAAGCTTCTCCTTTTAATCCAAGGTTGAAAGCAACTTTTCTGGCCTGAAATGGTTGTAGCCCGACTTTTGGATCAATAAGCTCCTTAAAAATCTGATCCGGCGTTTCCTCTGCCACCTGTTCAATATTCATTCCACCCCTCGGAGAATATAATATCATGTTTTTACCTTCATCGCGGTTAAGGAGTATGCTCATATAAAATTCCTGTGGCTCACTATCACCCGGATAATAAATATTTTGCTCAATCAGTATTTTCCTGACCAACTTACCCTCCGGCCCAGTCTGAGGTGTTACAAGGTTCATTCCTATGATCTCCCTGGCATAATTCTTAACCTCTTCCAGAGATTTAGCAATCCTAACACCTCCTCCTTTACCCCTTCCGCCAGCGTGGATCTGAGCCTTAACAGCCCATTTGTCAGTTCCTGACACTTCCTTTATTTCTTCTGCAGCTTCAACAGCCTTATTGGGCGATTCAGCTACCATGCCGGCCGGCACTTTAACACCAAACTCAGCTAAGATCTTTTTACCCTGATACTCATGCAAATTCATAAATCCGGATTTTTATTCGACTCAAAAATAAAACTTATTTCAACTTCTCCAGCGATTTTACAACTTTAAAATTGAAACGTCGAAATCTCAACAAACAAAAGCTTACTTTGTTTTTTTTATATTTGCAGCACTTATTACCAGGCATGATAGAAGTACAAAATATACATAAATCATTTGGAGACCTGAAAGTACTCAAAGGCATCAGCCTGAAAGTAAAGAAAGGGGAAATTATAAGTATCGTAGGTGCTTCAGGAGCAGGAAAGTCCACCTTATTGCACATTATAGGAACCTTGGACAAGGCTGACCAGGGCAATGTTATCATCGAAGGAACTGAAATCAGTTCATTATCTGAAAAAAAATTATCAGACTTCCGTAACTGCAATATTGGCTTTGTTTTTCAATTTCATCATTTGTTGCCGGAATTCACCGCCCTTGAAAATATCTGCATCCCGTCATTTATTGGTGGATACTCCAGGAATGAAGCTGAAGAAAGAGCCAATGAACTTTTAGGCTTCCTGGATTTAAAACAAAGGGCACATCATAAACCATCAGAATTAAGCGGAGGTGAACAACAGCGTGTTGCAGTGGCCAGGGCACTTGTTAACAAACCGGCTGTGATCCTTGCTGACGAACCTTCAGGAAATCTTGATTCTACCTCCTCGTATGAACTTCACCAATTGTTTTTTAAGCTGAGAGATGCTTACCAGCAAACGTTCATTATTGTAACACACAACTTGGAACTCGCCAACATGGCAGACCGCAAACTGGAAATTCGGGATGGAATAATACCGGTTGAATGATGAACATTAAACCATTTTATTACTGCAATAAGTGACAATAACAGGCGTTTACCAATTCAAAATCAGAAAAGGGGCAGCAAAAGAACCCATGGCAAAAAACAAAGGCATCAAACGAAACATAATGATACTTGTATGTATCATACTATTCATAGGTGGGTATTCTCAATCAACCGTTGAGGAACACAGCAAAGCCATCGAAAAGGCTGATGAATATTTTCAACAAGGGGATTATATCAACGCAAAAGCAGCTTACCAGCTTGCATCAAGACTAGACCCGGAAGATGACTATGCAAAAAAACAACTTCGCGAATCCCTGCAATTGCTTCGTGGGCAGATCGAAAAAAAAGGCAAATTCAACAGCAAAATAAAGATTGCTGATGAGCTTTTTGAAAATAAATCTTACGATAAAGCAAAAAAAGCATACAATGAAGCATTGCAAATACTTCCTGACGAAACCTACCCTAAAGTTCAGATAAAAAATCTTGATGAGATCATTGAACAGGAAAAAGTCAACAGACAGAATTATGAAAGTGCCATCGCAAAAGCTGACCAATATTTCAATGATGGCAAATTAAATAATGCACTTGGTTCTTATCAGGATGCTTTGAAGCATATTGCTTACGAAGAATATCCGGGAGAAAAGATCAGGGAAATAGAATCTATCCTGGCCAAAAGAAATGCAGTTCAAAATAAATATGAAGGTTTGCTTCAGGAAGCCGATGATTTCCTGAGAAGAAAAAACTACAAACGGGCTCTGGAATCCTTTACCAAAGCCTCTGAGATGAAACCGGAAGAATCACTCCCAAGGCAAAAAATTGATGAACTCAATGATTTCCTGGTGAGTTATGAGAAATACAACAAGCTTATTACAGCAGCTGACGAACTTTACATTGACAAGCAATATGCATCAGCCAGATTGAAATATGAGCAAGCTTTGGAGATACTTCCTGATGAGAGGTACCCGAAAGACCTCATAACCAAGATCGATGCAACGCTGAATGAAAAGGCAATTGAAAACTGGGAAAAATATGATGAACTCATTGCTGAAGGTGATAAATATTTTAGCCAGGAAGATTATGAGAAGGCCATGGAAACCTATAATTCAGCGCTAAGGTTCAAACCTGATGAAACCTACGCCCGCACCAAGATCAAAAGTATCATGGAAATAATGGATCTCCGGCGCTCCAAAGAAGAAGCATACAGCAATACCATTGCCAAAGCAGACAACCTTTTCAAAGAGGGTAATTACAATGAGGCTCTGCTGAAATATAAACAGGCTCATGAACTAAAGCCTATAGAGCCATATCCTAAGGTGAGAACAGATGAAATTGAAGTTATATTAGCAGAATTAAAAAACAAAAATGAGATTTTTGAGAAAACACTGGCCGGAGCTGACAAGCTTTTTAATTCGGAAGACTACGGGCAGGCATTGATACAATACACAAAAGCCCTCGAAATACTCCCCGGGAAACAATATCCCAAAGACCAGATCACAATGATCAACGATATCCTGAATCGTGAAAAATCTTCACAGGAAGCATATGAGAAAGCCATTGTCGATGCGGGCCTTCACTTTGACAATGAGGAATACGATGAAGCTAAGCTGGATTATATGACTGCAATGGATATCAAACCGGATGAAGAATATCCAAAAGAGAAAATAACCGAGATCAATAATATTCTTGCCATGCTCAAAGCAAGGCAGGAATCATTTGCCATAGCTGTAAAAGATGCCGACCAACTGTTTGAAGAAAAAAAATATGAACTTGCATTGTCCAAGTACGAAAAAGCAGCCGGTCTCATGAAGGATGATGCACATGTAGGCGCACGAATTACTGAAATAAAATCCATCCTTGAAGAAAAAGAAACCCTGGATCAGGAATATACCACACTAATAGAGGACGCCGACAAACTTTATCAGGAAGAAGCCTGGGTAGAAGCAAAAAACAAGTATAATGCCGCACTTGGGTTGAAACCCGGCGAAGCTTATGCAATGGGCCAGATCACCCAAATCGATGCCAGGATGGATGAAATTGCAAGCCAAATGGCATTGGATGACCAGTACAATACTGCAATAGAAAATGCTGAACAATATTTTCGTGATGAAGCATATGAAGATGCGATAGCCTCTTACAGAATGGCATCAGAGCTCAAAAAGGAAGCTAATCTGCCGGTGACCAGGATCAAAGAAATTGAGATCCTGCAAAACAACCTTGTTCTATATGAAAACCTCAATGCTGAAGGCGACAAACTGTTTGAGCAAGGCAACTTTGAACTGGCAGTAGAAAAATACAGTGCTGCCGGAGCGATCTTTCCTGAAAAAGATTATCATAAATACAAGATCACTGAGGCAGAATCCGCTCTGGATAAAAAGAATCGCAAAATTGCACTCAACCGTGAATATGACAGCTTACTGGCAAGAGGAGACGATCTTTTAAATCAGAAAAACTATCTTTCTGCCAAGGAGAATTACATTTCTGCCTCCACTTTAAAACCAAGGGAAACCTACCCCAAAGAAAAGCTGGAAGAAATTGATGCCATTTTAACAGAACAAGCAAGGCGTGAAGAAATCCAGGCCAATTATGAAAACGCAATTGCTGCAGGAGACAGGTTTTTTGATATGAAACAATGGAATGAAGCTAAATCAGAATATTCCAAAGCACTTGCATTAAAACCTGATGAAACCTATCCCAAAGAAAAGATCGCTGAAACAGATACTTTCCTCGCGGAGATATCCAGACAGCAAGCAATCGATGAAAAATACAATACCATTATTTCAGAAGCTGATCTGCATTTTTCTGAAGGAGACCTTGTTGCTGCCAGGGTTAAGTATCAGGAAGCCCTGACTGTAAAAGAAGGGGAAGCATATGCACAGGAAAGAATTACGGCCATAGATATTCAATTAGAAGCCATTGCAAAACAAGAAGCACTTGACAATCAATACAATAAGCTCATTGAAGAAGCAAATATGTTAAGGGACAGTAAAAACTATGACAAGGCCGTTACAAAATTTCAGGAAGCATTAACGTTAAAACCTGAAGAATCATATCCAAATGAAAAAATCTCTGAGATTGAACAAATCTTACAGGAGATTGCCCGGCAACAAGAGATCGATGCAGAATACAACCGACATCTGCAAATTGCCGACCAACACTTTGAAAATGAAGAATATTCTGAAGCTTTATCAGCATATAATGAAGCCCGGACAATCAAGCCAAATGAAGAATATCCAATCCAAAGGATAATAGACATCAATGACATACTCGAAAGGCTGGCAGAAGAAAAAGAAAAAGCCTACAACCTGGCCATTACACGGGGTGACAACCTTTTTAATGAGAAAAACTACAAAGAATCCATAGAAGCATACAGGACTGCCCTTTCCCTGAAACCGGAAGAGTCTTATCCGAAAGAAAGAATGAATCAAGCTGAAAGTTTATATCTTGCAGAAATTGAAGCCTTAACAAAGATATACCGGCAATTGGTAGGTGAAGCAGACGCCTTTTTCAATGAACGCATATACGATAATGCCATCGATAAGTATATTGAAGCACATGATGTTCTTCCGGAGAACCCTTATCCAATGAATATGGTCAGGAAGATCACAAAGATCATCAATGATAACGCCATCGTTGACATAAACCAGAATACCATTCTCATTCCTGAAAACACTACAAAAAAATTCTCCTTCTCTCCGATGCCAGTCAATGTCAGGAAAGAAAACTACATTCTGTTAAAGGCCAGAAATCCGGTCAAACGGGAATTCAAAATCATTGTAAGCTTTGGACAGAATGGATCAAAAAATGGTGGAGTAGCCATCAGGGTTCCTGAATCAGATGAGGAAAAAGATTATATTATCAGATTGGGATCTCAGTACAAATGGTTCAGTGAAGATAATAACTGGGTAAGTATCTATCCTGAAGGAGGAGAAATAGAAGTTGGCTTGATAAGAATTTCCAAATCAGACTGATTTCTTCTACCCAGTTTCAGGGGAAAATTTATAATTTTACTGCCACTTTCATCCCCACAGGTTATTGACCCATAAAAGTAACAATCCAATTTTTGGAATATGACAGACTTATCCGCTCATTTTGAAAAATTCAGGAAGAAAACCATAGGTTACGACCTGGAATTTCAGACTCCATATGGCAAAAAGAAAATGGTATATGCCGACTGGATAGCCAGCGGCAGATTATATGCACCCATAGAAGATAAGATAGCCAATGTTTTCGGACCTTACATCGGAAACACACACACAGAGACCAGTGAGACCGGCACGCTGATGACCAAGGCATATCATTATGCCCAAAAAATGATCAAAAAGCATGTCAATGCAGGTGAGAATGACGTAATCATCACAACCGGATTTGGGATGACTGCAGCCATAGTAAAATTTCAACGAATTCTGGGCTTAAAGACCTGTGGGAAAATATCACGTACGGGATGTCTTGATGAAAAAGAGAAACCCGTTGTATTTGTTTCACATATGGAACATCACTCCAACCACACTTCCTGGTTTGAAACTGTTGCTGAGGTTGTACAGGTTCCGCCGGGTGATGACCTTTTGGTTGATTTAAATAAGCTTCAGGAACTGTTAGAAAAATACAAAGACAGGCAATTGAAGATCGGATCTTTTACATCCTGCTCAAATGTTACCGGCGTCTTCACCTCTTATCATGAAATGGCTGCATTGATGCATGAATATGGAGGTCTTTGTTTTGTTGATTTTGCAGCCTCTGCGCCTTATGAAAACATTGACATGCATCCTGAGGATCCAAAGCAAAAACTGGATGCCATTTTCTTTTCACCACACAAATTTTTAGGCGGGCCCGGGATGTACGTGTCGCGGAGGATTTATCGATGACCGAACGCGAAGACGGAGCTTATTTCGGCATCCTACTA
>JAGYLD010000102.1 GCA_018401355.1 Bacteroidales bacterium | reverse complement strand
TTGGAACACAGCCTTGCAGGTATGCCCTCCGGGATGGCATCTTCCTTCCGATGAAGAATGGAAAAAACTGGAAATTCATGCCGGAATGAAAAAGAAAACTGCGAACAAAACTGATTACAGAGGAACTCGTCCAGGACAAGGTAGCAAACTCAGGAAAGGTGGGTCAACAGGACTAGAAATAATATTTGGAGGTGCATATTCCTACGTCCTTGTCTTCCATGAAAACCAATACGAACCAGATTTTGTCTATATAGGAAAGCGGGGGTATTATTGGACAAGTTCAAAGTATGAGCCATATCAAAACAGATCCTGGGCGCGTTTCTTTAAGAATATTGAGAGCATAAACAGGAACCCGTTTTTCAAAGATTGTGCATTCAGTGTTCGATGCATTAAAGATAATTAAAATGTATAGCTGCAAAAAGTCATTTTCCTGAATCCATATCGAATTTGTAAATTATCTTCTTTCATTCATTGGCTAAAAATTTTTATTCCCAATCTTTTTCTTAACTTTATAGGTGCAAAAAACCAAAAAATCAGCTATAAGATATATCCCAATTAATTGATTATAATCGAATTGCACCCATGAAAAAAAACTTGTTACCCCGAATCCTTGCGATGATCGTCATCCTAGCGATAGCTGGAATTATAAGCTTTCAGACAAATGCACAGCAAACCGGAAGCCCCTTCCAGGCAGAGTATTCCAGACCATCGGTGACTTTTTTTATTACCAGTTATAGCGGAGACCAGCAAAGTGTAAAGGCTTTGAATTCGGCGAAAAAAATATCTTTCTCCGACAAATACTTCAACCATAATCTGGCAGGTATTGAAATACCTATGACATCTGGGTTTAAAGGTAAAACCCATGCGGAGAAGAAAAAAATTCTGAAACATTACCTTGAAGACAACCGTATCGGCAATAAGATGGTCGCCAAATGGTTCAATCGCCAGGAAAACGGCATGTTCAATCTCGATTACGTCCATGAATGCGGAATGTATGATGCCAGCGATCAGGATGTTTTAATGTCGACAGCAGCCAAAAGGGGTGAGGCCGTTTTAAAGGACGCAGGTCAAAACCTGGTTAACAGAACCTATGTCCTGATAATATCTCCAAAGGAGTTTACTTCCTTTGATGATGAAACTTCTCATGGCTGGAGGTCCCAGTTCGATGCTTTCCTGTTTAAACTTGATTTTGATGATGAAGATGTGTCAAGGTTTTATGAAATATGGCCTTATGAAGATGATCCTGAGGATGTAAAAGATTTTAAAATAGCAGCTTTTGATACACTGCAGTTCAACTTCAGATATGTTTATGGGAAACCGGGAATGATGTCAAGTTCCATGGAAATATATGCCCTAACCTCTAACCCTAAATCTTCCAATCAGCTTTTCGATGAAATGGTGGAAGACATGTATACTGATTTAATGTTTGCTATTGATAAAGATCTTGAGGCATTCAGGGTGAAAGTTAACGTATCGGGCACGCATCCCATTCGGGCCAAGATTGGAAAGAAGGAAGGCCTGAAAACCGACCAGCGTTATTTTGTTTACGAATTTGTATGGGATGATTATGCAGGTGAAGCCGTGGAAAAAAGAAAAGGTGTAGTCAGGGCCAAAAGCAAGATAGCAGATAACAGGAATGTCGCTACCGGTAAGAGCCCTGAAAGTCAATTCTACCAGATTTATGGAGGCACCATCCGGCAGGGTATGGTTTTGCAGCAAAGAAATGACTTTGGAATTTCACTTCTGGCCGGATATGGCTTTGGTGGCATCTCAGGCTTTGAAGCCGGGTTGTGGATACGAACAGGGTTCTTTACCAGGGTGCCTGCATTGTATGTGATTGGCGACATTGGATTCGACAATGGGGACTATGTACCGCCGGACCTGGATACCACAGGTTATAATTTCTTCCGGTTTTCCGTTGGACTGGCCAAAGGAATCAGGTTTGGCAGGATATTTGAATTATCTCCTCTCGTTGCATGGGGACAGGAAACTACCAAGGATGACACATATTCAACCATCAAAACAAATTATGTAAAAGGCGGAGGCATGCTTGGGATCAATATTACACCTGCATTATATGTATTTGGACAGGTGAACTATTTTGCACCCTTTGGGAATGTGTTGACCAAGAAAGATGATGGTAGTAGCAGTAGCAGCAGCAATAATGAAGACGATGAACTGGAAACCATGGATTATACATGGACAGACCAGTACGAAGACCGGGAAGGAGTGACCATGATGTTTGGCATCAGATTTGAATTCTAAAAAAAAATAACCAACCATGAAAAAGACAACATTTTTTGTTTTATTGATTTTCGTTTTTGCCACAGTTGCCAGCGGGCAATCCAGGAAAGAGCGAAAGGCTATGTTTAACAGTCAGTTCAATTATGAAGTACAAACACTTGGCGTTGGCCAGGATGGTACAAAGCTGTTTAAGATATGGGGTTATGGCAAGAAAGCCCATGATGCCATGTTTGAAGCCAAAAGGAATGCCGTTGCTGCAGTGATCTTCAAAGGCCTGCCTCCGGGCAATGGAGCAGCAAAGACTCCACCCATCATGTCGGTTGATGCTTATGAACAAAACAAAAAGTTCTTTGATGAATTCTTTAAAGCAGGTGGTAAATACCTGAACTTTGTGAACAGTACTACGGATGGCATGCCTGGCGGATCCGACAGGATTAAAATGAAAAAAGGATATAAAGTGGGATTGAGTGTGTCTGCTAATTATGATGGACTTAGAAAATACCTTGAAGATCAGGGTGTAGCCAAGAGAATGGATGCCGGATTCTGATGAAAAAAATAGCAATCAAAAATCTAAACCAAAATATTGAATTATGAAAAGATTATTCACTGTTGCCTCCTTAATTTTATTTACGATTGCGCTCTTCGGGCAAGCCAAAAAGCCAATTCTTATGGTGGTTCCCAGCGACAATTATTGCATTGAGCATGGTTACACCATGAATGCCAACGTAAACGGGGTAGATCGTGTCTATCCTGACTATAGAAAAGCATTGCAAAGCAATAATGAACTCAGGCTGGTCATCACAAAAATGGGATCCATCATGGCTGACAGGGGATTTCCACTCAAAGACCTTGAACAAAACCTGAAAGCCATTGAGACAGAGTCGGCCGAAACAAACCTGCTGTCATCCAAAAGTACCGAAGCAGCCATCCAGGAAAGTCCGATCGATAAATTAAAAAGGACGGCCAAGGCAGATATTATCCTGGACCTTGATTTTAACATTAAGCGCCAGGGACCCAACAAATACATCACCTTTAACCTAAAAGGACTTGATGCCTATACCAATAAGCAGGTTGCAGGTGCTGCCGGTGCAGGAAAACCTTCTTCAGCTGCCACTGTGGACATTTTGTTGGAGGAAGCTGTCCTCAGCCAGATGGATGCATTCAACGAACAACTGATGAGCTTCTTTGAAGATATGTTTGCCAAAGGAAGAGAGGTCACCCTCGTTATTAAAGTATGGGACAATGCAGACGTAGACCTGGAGCAGGATTATGATGTTGATGGCTTTGCCGACATGCTTGGCTTCCATATAGAAAACTGGCTGGCCGACAATACCGTGGAAGGGCGTTTCTCTACCATCGATGCTACGGAAAGCATGATGCGCTTCGAACAGGTCAGGATCCCTGTGATGATGGAATACCGTGGCAGGGAAATAGCCATGGATACAAGGCGGTTTGCCTCCAACCTGAGAAGATATCTTTCAAACCCTCCATTCAACATTGAATCAAAGCTCTACCAGCGCGGACTGGGTGAAGCATGGCTCATCCTCGGAGAAAAATAATATAAATTCAATACCAAGACGTTATGAAAAAAGCAATATCAATCATTTTTATTCTGGCAATTTACTCATTGATTTCTCAAGGACTTCATGCACAAAATACCATGGGGGAAAGTGATGATTATTCAAGAATTGCCATCGCTCCAACAATACTGGAAGAATCTGCTAAACTGCCAATGGGTTCAGCCAATGTGCTTAAAGGGAAAATGCGTCAGATCATCAGTCTGAATGGACTTAGTGCGGCCGACGATGCACCTTTGTTCATCATGTACCCTGAGATCATGATACTCAGCAACGATGTATCACCAACCTCACCTCCTATGCAGACCCTCGACATCGAAGTCGTATTTAATCTTGCAGATAAGTATACCGGAAACATCTACGCAAGTTCAACCGAAGCGTTGAAAGGCGTGGGACAATCAGAAACTGCAGCTTATAATGCCGCTTTTAAGCAAATCAATGTCCGCAGCGGAAAATACAAAGTGATGCTTGAAAAAGGCAAAGAAGGCATCCTGGAATACTACAATACGCATTGCGACCTGGTGATATCCAGGGCCAAAAGCCTGGCTTCGCAAAAAAGGTACAATGATGCACTGGCATTGTTGAATTCTGTGCCACCTGTCAGCCGCGAATGCTTTGATGAAGCCAACGAAGTGGCAGCAGAGATAGGGGAGAATATGCCTGAACAAGTTTCACCTGTTGCCATAGCCGATGCAAAGGAGCCGGAAGATTCATCACCAGTTTATCCTTACACACAAAGTATTGATCTGGGTGACAACATCTTTTTGAAATATAAATATGGGAAGAATATTGGAGAGAAAACCTTTTTATATTTTGAACTGATAAATAAAAATGAGGGCGATTATGTGTTCAATATGAACCATATCAGAAGCACCATGCTTATCAATGAAAAGGGTGGAGAAGTATATATTAAACTGATGAAAATCGGAACCCAGGAAGGCCGAAACTGGATCAACGCCACATTGATTCCTGATGTGAACACCGAACTGGTTTGTGAATTCCCTAAGGTAAAGGAAGTGAAATACATACGATTCAATATTAACAACAATCAATTCAAGTTCAAGAACCTCCCAATCAATAACTAGGAATCATTATGAATCGAATAATTATAGTTCTTATAGCCGGATTAATATTTCTTTCCGCAGGGTTGAATGCACAGTTTAAGGTAAAAGATAAAAGCGGAAAAGAACCCGACTGGACCAGCGGACTGGAGAAAAACTACATCATTGGAATCGGAAACGGCTCGTCTCTTGAAGCAGCCCGCGACCAGGCCATCCTGGATGTAAAAAGCCAGATCGTAGTCTCTGTGGCTGATTATATTTCTTCCAACACAGAGTTTTACACCAAGGAGATCACCGCCGATAAGTTTTCAGAACTCTATCAGAGCTACACCAATCAAATAGAGAGCCAGTCGGGAAAAAGGGATTACCTGCAGGGGATATCTGCTTCCAAAGCTGATGACTATTATTGGGAAAAGCTTTATAACCGGAAGGCCAAAGAGACCAAGTACAAATATTTTGTCAAATATCCTTTCACAAACTACGACCTGAATGCGCTGGTCAGGGATTTCAATGAGAAAGACCAAATGCTGACGGATGAAATGACAAGTACCCTGCAAATGCTGGAAACCTATACTTCGGTTGAAGAGCTTCAGGAGTGCAAGCGATTGCTGGCAAGATTGGCAAGCATCTTCATCGATGAGCGCAAGTCAAAATGCCAGACCGGCATGGACCGCTGTGATGCTTTGCTTGCATCCGTCTATATTGCCGACGCAGGAAGTGAGCTTGGAATGCTTAGGTACAGCCTCAGGATAGGACAGAAGACCATTACTTATGGCAAGAAACCTGTCGTCAGGTCCAACTGTGCCCAGTTGGGCAATGTGGTGATCGGTGAACTGATAAACACCATCAGCTATGCTTATAATGAATGCTATGATGAACCCGGGAACCACATCAAGGTGTATTATTCCTTCAGCAACCAGCGCCCGGAAAAAATGTTCTACTTCAATGTGGCAGAAGAAAAGGCGGAACTGGTCATTGTTGGTAATATCAGGATTACAGGGGGCTCAAAGGATGAAAACATGGTTGCAGGTGCAGAATGCATCATTCCTTTAAAATCCAAATACGACAGCCCGGTATCTGTAAACAGTATTGTCCTGGAATGGGAAAACCAGGGGATCATAGTAGATGTAAAGCTCAATGAAGTCTTAAAAGGCACCGGCCAGCACGATGTAAGGTTTACCATTCCCAATGAGCTCCCGGCAGATAAAGTATCCACAATAGAAAATCCTGGAAGCACAGTTAACGGATACCTCTCCTACAAATCCATGAAGACGGGCAAAACGGAGAAGATCAGGATTTACAGACATGATTATAGTACGGGGTGGTAAGGGGTAGGATGCCAGATGCCTAATGCCTGATGCTGGTTGTTGCCTACTGCCTGCTGTCTGCAGCCTAACGGTTACTGGGTTTCTGGGGGCTGGGGTTCTGGGATTTTCTTCGCCATCAGCTTGCAAATAGAGCCAATATCAGATATCTGATATCCGTTAATCCGTTTATCTGATATCAATTACGGGAGCTTGCGTTTAGGTAGAATGTATGCTTACCGCTTACAGGTTTTTTGTTGTGAAATTTTTACATTGCGGATAAATGGTAACATTAAATACCTATCCTGCATAGCAAAGAAGAAACTCCCGTATCCCATCAAACACCTTGTGATCAAAATCCCAATACCCTTTGTCAGCCGCTGAGGCAATGTTGTTCACGCAATCTTTTTTTGTTTTTCCAAGAGAAGCCAGATAAGCCAGTGTTTTGGCTTTTGAACAATAACTTACACTTGTATTTAAGCATGAAAAATAATTATTTAAACAAGATTCTGTTTTCGTTTCCTTAATGGTATCCAACAGAATATCTTCAAGTTCACCTGAAGAATCAAAACCTGGCATAATAAAAATTCCCGTTATAAGATCGCCCTTTGAGCTGAAATATCCTGGCCTTTCCGGGGAAGGAAAGCGATTGTACTTTAAAAAGTTATTAATGCTATCATAAGATGACTTTGGATCATTATCAGCATCCCTGATAAATCCCATGATCCTGATCATATGAAACCCGGGTAATTTGGGTAGCAGCTTAATGGTTTGCCCGAAGTTTGACTTTCCTGATACGGAAATAACCTGTACATCGTCAATATTCAAATGCCGTAGAAATGCAAAGAAAAATCCTTCGTCATCATTTCCCTCAACGAACAAAACCTTTTCTTTCTCGATTGTAATGTTATCCATGGGTTAGCGGATTTCCCAGTTTTCATTGAGGAAAGTCAATAAATCGGAATTATCGTATTTTATAACCTTGTGTGACTGGTTGACCTTTTCAATCCTGAAAAGCCTGTTTTCATCTTCTTTACCTTCAAATGTTCTTGCAAAGGCCATGGTACATTCAAGTGAGTGGGTCGTAATAAATGCCTGTACATTATACTTCTGGGTAGCAAAATCAATGGCTTTCCATAAGGTTTCCATGCTTGAATAATGCAATCCATTGTCTACCTCATCGACCATGATAAAACCATCCTTTGCATTGGCAATGGCAGCTAAAATGCTAAGTACAGTAATGATCCCATCACCCATGATGTTACAGGGAACAAGCATTTCCAGGCCGATATCCAGGTATATCATCCTGTTTCCCAATACTATATCTGTGATTCGTGGATCTATTTGCTGAAGGGTTTCAATGATCCATTCTTGTTCTTTTCTGTAAATTATCTTGTCAATTCTTTCATATAGTCTGCTAAACCTTGAATTTTTGATATAAATACCAAATAGTTTTTCCTCATAGTTTTTTGGAGTCTCAAATTTTGGCACATTACCAACCATGTAAATTTTCGAAACAATTTTTTTACCTTTGGATGTTTTAACAGTTTTGATGTTGGTTGATATGGAAATACCCTCAACAGGATCATCTGCTGTATTTATTGATGTAGTTTCTTCCTTGTAGATGTCTGAAGATGTATGATCTTCTAATATATTTTTATGTGTGCTTGACTGATTTTTGATAGGCAGAATCTTAACTGACCTATACTCAGAAGGTGATAAAAATTGTGTATTTATAATTGGTGTATTTTTATAATCAAGATCAAAAAAGACAAATCTGAAGTCGTCTGCTTCATTATGCCTTAAATCCCTCATGAGATCTATTCTTGTTATTAATTCCGGATTATTAACTCCAATGGATAAGAAAATGGCTTCCATAACTGATGTTTTACCGCTATTGTTCTTTCCCACAAAAAGATTTACCCTTTTTAAATCACTAATGTTAATTTTCTTAAATCCCCGGAAATTCTCTATATCAACTGAATAAAACCACATAAGATTTTTTCTTTTATATGAATACAAATATACTGTTAAAATGCATTAATTGAAAGAATTGATTTTAAGAAATATACACCCACACTATTCTCTAATATCTGATATCAACCACGGGTATTTGCGTATATTTAGAATGTATGCCTACTGCCTACCGCCTACAAATAAAAATTCCCCACGCCTGCCTTCCCTTCAAGCGCCTTAAAAAACTATATTTGCCCATCAAACTATAGCATCCATAAGCAAGGCATGAAAGACCAGACCAGATTATTTGCTCTCATCGTATACAGCCATCGTGTTTTAGGATATCTGGCGCTCCCATATTTGCTTTCACAGGAAAATAGGAACTTTTACACTCCGGAATATGTTATAAACGAGGAAACCCT
>JAGYLD010000101.1 GCA_018401355.1 Bacteroidales bacterium | reverse complement strand
CCGCTTTCTTCCTTCATCTCCCTGCTTTCTTCCTTTAATAAATTAAATGTTTCTACATGTATTTCCGTTCCTTTGGCTTCGATGTCAAAGCGCATCCTGAAAACCCCACTTTCATCCCTGCCTCCGTGCTTAAAACAATTTTCCATCAAAGGCAATAACATCAGGGGGGCAATTTTCAGTTTGCTTAAGCTTCCTGCAATGTTTAGTTCCACCTCCCAGGGCTTATCCAGTCGCATTTTTTCAAGGTCCATGTATTTTCTCAGGATGTCCATTTCCTTTTTAAGGGGGACCTTTTCTTCATTGACCTCATAAAGGATGTAACGCATGATATCAGATAGCTTCATGATGGCATCTGGTGTGATGTCCGACTTCTTCATCGCAAGTGAATAGATGCCGTTCAGGGTGTTGAAAAGGAAATGTGGATTAACCTGGTATTTCAGGGCTTTGAGCTCTGCATCTGCTTTCTCCGCCTGTAATTCCGCCATCTCCTTGCGGGAACGGTTTAACTCAAACCAGGATTGTGAAAGCTTGATCAGGGTGGTCAGCACAACGTAGGTAAAATGAAAGATGAAAATGTCGAACAGGCTATAGTAGGATATGAAATAATATCCTGGCAGGAAAAAATCGATAAAGCGGGAAAACAACAGGTCATTAAAAACAGTGACAAGTGACAGGTTAACAAGAAACAGGAAAAGGTATGCCAGATATTTCTTCCTGTTAAAGAAATGGGGAAGCAACAAATAAAGGTTTGAATATACACCTGCTATAATGCTAATATGAAATAAGCCGGTGTATATGAAATCGATGGAAGACAAGTCGTATTCCCTGGAGAAATAGATCAGCAATACAATATAGGATGCCCCCCAGAATCCGGTGTGGAGGGCAGTCCTGATGAGCCATTTCGGGACCATGTTACCTCCTTTTAAGGATGAGCGGTTCCATAAATGCATTCTTTTCCCTTTCATATTTTATGACAAATTTCTGTAGTTCTTCCGTAGAAGCAGTAAGGATGAAATAATCCTCCGCCTCTTCATGTTTGATCCTGATCTTGTTCTGCTCGATCAGGTTACTGATGAACTCGGGTTTCATGCTGTATACCTTTATTTCATCCTCGGAGAAAACTACTTTGGCCAGAGTATGTACCGGGATCAGATGGGTAATCATCAGGTCTGTGACCTGTAAATCACTTGTAGGATAAAAGTCAAAATAATAAAAATTTCCCAGTTCAAAGAGGTTAACCTCAAACCAATCGGTGAGGCTGTCGCTGGAATATTTTAAGGTATATGATTCATTGTCATCGCTTCTGAAATCCCATATGGTTCCATCATCTTCTTCCCATATACCCAGGACAGAAGACTCAAACCGGATATCCTGTTCAGTATAGAAGGGGTGAATGGAGGGGACGCAGCAAAAAACCAATAGAGCAATCGTTGCGATGAGACTGAAAACTTTCAACTTTTTCATAGTTTGAGATTTTAAAGTTTCTACGGTACAAAGAAAGGGATGTGAGCAGGGATGTGGAAATTTTTTCGATGAACAATGTTTATATTGGGATAAAACCCATAAAGATCTTGTTTTGTATTCTGACAGGGGTTCTCATTGCTGCGCTGGATACACCCATTATTTATGCGCTGGCATTCTGGGTCAGGAAGCATTTCGGGTTGAAGGGTGCCGGCGTGGAACTGGAGATTCTCAATTAAATTCTCGTATTTTTGCCCCATGAAACTGTTTTACAGAAAATATGGCAAAGGGAAACCCCTGATCATCCTGCACGGGATCTTTGGCATATCGGATAACTGGGTTACTTTCGGGAAAAGAATTGCTGAACACGGCTATGAGGTTTTCATTCCCGACCAACGCAACCATGGTAAATCTATGCACCATGATACTTTCAACTATTATGCCCTGGTTGACGATCTTTACGAATTCCTTGAAGAGCATGATATTGAAAGTCCGGTACTGATGGGCCATTCCATGGGAGGTAAGGTAGTAATGCGATATACACTGGAAAATCCTGAACTGGTTGACAAGCTTATCTCAGTGGATGTGAGCCTCCGGACATATGTCACGCATACTTACCACCGGAATTTAATAAAAGCCATGCAATCGGCAGATCTTGAAAAGGCTTCATCCAGGAAGGAAGTCCAGGAACAGCTAGCTCCCCTCATCAAATCTGAAAGGGTTCTTCAGTTCATCATCAAAAACCTCTATTGGCGGGAACGTCATCGCCTTGACTGGCGCCCTAACCTGCAGGCATTGGATGAGAACCTGGAGTCGATGTACGACGGGGTCTTCTATTCTACCCGTTTCGATGGTCCTGCCCTTTTTGTCAGGGGAGGTCAATCGGATTATGTGAATGATGATGATATTAAAACCATTGAGGAAAAATTCCCCAATGCCATTATAAACCATACCGGAAGGCAATACACTGTGCATGCCGACGACCCGGATACCTTTTTCACCTTCGTCTCAGAATTCTTAGATTCATGATCTATGATTGACCCCAGGCAAATATCCCCGGAAGATTTTAATTATCCTCTTCCTGAAGACAGGATCGCCAAATATCCCCTTCAGGAAAGAGACGAGTCAAAGCTGGTGATCTATGACCATGGTAAGATCACCGAGACCCGGTTCACCCATATCGACAGTTTTCTGCCACAAGATTCCCTCATCCTGGTGAATGAAACCCGTGTAGTCCATGCCCGGCTCAAATTCCAAAAAGAAACCGGGGCAGCCATAGAAATATTCTGCCTTGAACCAATCCTTCCTGAAGCAGATATGCAGCATGCTTTTTCCTGTACAGGACCAGTTACCTGGAAATGCCTGATTGGAAATGCAAAGAAATGGAAGACAGGAAAGCTAAAAACATCTGTCTCAGCCGAAGGTGATGATTTCGATTTGTTTGCCCTGAAAAAAGAAAGCATTGGAGAAGCCTACCTGGTTGAGTTTTCCTGGAACAAGGAGGATATCACTTTCAGCGAGGTATTGCAATATGCCGGTCTGGTTCCTTTACCACCCTATCTTAACAGGGAAGCAGAGGAACAGGATGACCTTCGTTATCAAACCGTCTTTGCGCGCAACGAGGGTTCAGTCGCTGCACCGACAGCCGGTCTTCACATGACCGAAAGGGTCATTAAAAAACTGAAAAACAAAGGCATCTCTTTCGAAGCTGTCACATTGCATGTCAGCGCCGGGACATTTAAACCGGTTAGTGCCCCGAACATCGGCATGCATGAAATGCATTCTGAGAACATCAGAGTTAACAGGCATTTCCTGGAAACACTAATAAATCAAAGACCGGGACATGTTGTTGCTACCGGGACTACCACCCTGAGAACCATAGAAAGCCTCTATTGGCTTGGAACAAGGTATTTAAAGGACAAGCGGCTTCATAATCATCATATCTCTCAATGGGAACCATATCAATATCAGGAAAAGCATCTGCCTTCATATCAGGAAGCCTATAGAGGATTACTCAACTATATGCAAAATAAGGACATGGAGGCCATTAATGCAAGTACCCAGTTGATCATTGTTCCAGGATACAGGATTCAGGTTGCAGATTATCTTACCACCAATTTCCATATGCCCAAAAGCACGTTGTTGATGCTTGTGGCAGCATGTATAGGGGAGGGATGGAAGAAGGTTTATGAATATGCAATGCATAATGAATTCCGGTTTTTGAGTTATGGGGATGGGTGTTTGTTTAGGATAGAACGCGGATAGCGGGGATTAAGAGAATTTTCACGGATTTTTTTAATTGGTTGCCAGGTAGTAGCTTATGGCTTTCAGGATATTTATGGTTTTTTCCATGTCGCAGATCATGTCTTTCCTGGAATATTCTGATGGTCTGAAAGTCCCGCCAGATCTTTTTTCAAGTTTTTCTAAGTGGTCCATGCACACATAGCACCGGCTGATGGCCAGGATGAATTTCCTTCGGAAACGATGGAGGTTCTTTGGATCAAATCCGGCATCATCACATGCCTGCAACGCTGCCTTCATCTTTTTCCTGAATGCTTCTCTGACAATTTCAAGATGGGAAGCAGCAGTAACAGGGGTCCGGATCCCTGCTTGCTGGTCTTTCCAAACATCAAATATATCATTGCCCAGTTGCATCAGGCTACCCAGCTGATAGAGGGCATTCGCCTCGCCTTTGGTCACAAGGAAGGTAAATGCACTGCGATAGAACAACAGGGAGTGTCCTCCTTTTTCAAAGGTTATTTCCAAGATATCTTCATAAGATATTTGAGGATCAGATTGTTTCAGGCTTTTCTTCTGGGCATTGAAAACATTTTTAAAGCAATGGTTAAAATAATCTTTCAGGACAAGGTTTTTGTGGACATTCTGCATAAATTCAATAAAGAGCCTTTCAAGGGAGGAGTCCGGATGATAGGCAAAAGGATCGTGCATCATCTCCAGGATCTGCTCTTCCTTCATGCCGGTTTTGTCGAAAAAATCGTCGTACAGTCCTGTTAAAGCACCCTGGAAAGTACTGCATAAGCGTTCTTTTTCTGTCATAGGCTGGCCACGGAGGGTACAAATGAATTCCCCGACTATGGAAGGTACACCGAAACCATAATACTTCATGATCTTGGTGAAGTCTTCTTCATCGAGGGTACCATCGTTTTCTGACCGGTATTTGTCTATAATCGGTAAGATGTGAAAATTGAGGAATTTCCGCTGATGATTGACATCTTTCAGAAGGGAGTTATATACTGGGATAAAATCTAACAAACTATTTAATTTCAGCATTTTTGTATCCTTCGAGAACCTTCATGTAATAAAAAATAGTCATCTAAAGATAGATATTTTGAATTTATATCAAAAATAAGTTTCAATATGGATTATCTTTAAAAACCCTATTTTTGCAAGACTGAAAAGAAAATTATGCCAGAGGTTGTCAGCAACAAGAAAAAGAACAAGCCTGATGCAGAAAAGGAAATGTCTTTCTGGGAGCATCTGGAAGAGTTGCGTTGGCACCTTGTACGCTCCATCATCGCCATTATTATACTTGCTATCGCGGCTTTCATTGCAAGAAAGGTGATCTTTGATTATATCATCCTGGCCCCAAAGGATTCTGAATTCATCACGAACAGGTTGCTATGTCAGCTTTCAGATTTCCTGAATGTATCTGCACTTTGCCTGGGTGATCTGGACCTGAAGATCATCAACATTAAGATGTCCGGGCAGTTTATGACGCATATGTATGTTTCAATAGTAGCCGGGCTTATCGTTGCTTTTCCATATGTACTTGGGGAGATTTGGGGGTTCATCAGGCCTGCCCTTAAACAGGAAGAAAAGAAGAACTCCACTGGTGCCGTTTTGATCTGCTCTTTTTTATTCCTTCTGGGTGTTTTATTCAGTTATTTTCTTATTGTGCCTTTAACATTACATTTTCTGGGAACGTACCAGGTCAGTGATGCTGTTTCGAACAATATTTCCCTGAACTCATATATCAGTACGGTAGTTTCTGTGACATTTGCTGTTGGATTGGTTTTTGAACTGCCCATCCTGGTATATTTCCTCACCAAAGTTGGTATCGTAACACCGATGTTTTTAAAGAAAAACAGGAAATACATGCTCGTTATCCTGCTTGTGCTGTCGGCCATCATCACCCCACCTGATATCTTCAGCCAGGTGATGGTTTGTATCCCGCTTATGTTATTATACGAGATCAGCATTAAAATTTCTAAGAAGGCATTTTTAAAAAGACAAAGTGAACTGGCAGGTTAATACCCAGGAAGTATTAGAATTGTTGATTTCTTTTGTTATCAGACGACAACAAGGATAAACATTCTATTGGCTATTTTTCTTTTCTTTCTCGGCTTTCTGAATGTTACAACAATTATTATATGCGCAGATGGCAAAGAGGATCACGGATACAGCCATGATCGATCCAGCAATGATATAGTAGCCTCTTGAAGTCAGGCCGGCACAACACCCGAAGAAACCAGCCAGGATCAGAAGGATATAACCTATGAATCCGAAAAAACCGAACAGGATGGCGATATTTATTAACATTGACCTCATAATGGTAAATTTTTATCCATACCAAATATACGAATATTTTGATATATATAGCAACATAAAAAGTATGATATTTATCATATATTTTGATTCAATTATGAATCAATTTTACAGTCACTGTCAGTATTAACAAATCGTTTTAATTTTTCCTGGTCATAGAACAGATTTATTAACAACCTCCCTCAACAGCGGCTTTCTTTGTCTTCCGTTTTGGTATCACTACCTCCGGTGCAGAAACATCTGGTGAAAATTCCGATGCCACATTGCTCTGGATCAACTCATTGAAATCATATTTGGCATCTTCAACAAGGTATGAAGGCAGATCTTCTATGCCATATGGATCGGTAATGCTGGCATGAAAATAATCATAACCCCCAAGCAATACTTTCACATTTTCAAGACCTAACTGGCGCAGGAGCATCCATGGACAATTGGCCTGGCTCTGATTATTTCCGTACAATACAATGATGACAGAATCTTTATCAAGCCCCCTTAAAAAATCAAGGTTATCTTCTTCCAGCAATATATTAGAGGGAATATTCACAGCCGTAGCGATATGCCCTTTCAGGAAGTCATAAGGGGTTCTTACGTCCACCAGCTGGTAACCTGGTGTACTATTTTCAACAATGTATACAAGATCTTCGGGAAAAACCTCATCCATATATGAAAGCGCATTTTCGAGTGCCTGCTCTGTGGTCATTTCATAGTATAATCCCGGCTTCTTTACGGATATGATCCCCAGGATGATCAATAAAACAAATGCAATAACAACAATCAGCAATTTATTTTTTCCGTCCATGATATTTTTTTTTAATTAACAACCTCCTTCAACAGCAGATTTTTTCTTTTTCCGGGTCACCTGAATGGTTTCAGTATCCACAGGTTGTATTTCCCCTGATCCTCCTCCGAAATATTGGTTGGCAGCGCGTCTGAAATCGTACAACTCAAAAGCTTCCTGCGGAGCACTTTGTTTGGGCATGAGGGGTTGCATGATGGTTTCCGCCCAATGGTTAAGGCCACCCTGCATAACCCTCAGGTTTTTATAATTGAGTCTCCTCAGCAATATCCATGCCTGACCGGCATAAATCTCATCATTCGAAAAGAGCACGATATCAAAATCCTCTGCAAGAAAATAACCCTGCCATTCTTCATCGAGAATATTTTCAAGGGGAATGTTTAGCGCACCAGGCAGGGAAAATTCCTCATACTGATCATTTGACCTGACGTCGATCAACAAAAGCGCTGGATCATGTTTTATTATCTTATCTGCAACAAGGTCTGTAGACCAGTATCTTGAATCATCATTGATCTCCAGAAGAAGTTTTTGAGGAGACAACTGATCATCCGGCTTTTTATCATCAAAAAGAAACAAACCTGCACTCATCAGTACCGCAATGGTCATTAAAATGATATAAACACGTTTCATAAATTTTATTCTTAGGATTCAATTTTTTTTACCTTTTTTTCTATCATGGAGGTCAGGATAAAAGCTGCAAGTGCAACAATTACCAGAAGAAAGACAAAGAGGCTTCTGGACAAGCCAAGCACTTCATAAACTTTTACCGGTCCCATGGAACTTTGCTCATATAACCCTGAGATGGCCGGAAAAAACTCAGAAAAAAGGAATATGCCTAAAAACATGCCAATGGTAAAGAACATGGCATCGATTTTTCCTATGGCTGCACCACAGAAACTTGTACCGGGACAATATCCACCCATGATAAAACCCAGTCCCATGACAGCTCCCCCCACGATGGCCGAAGTAACAAAAGTAGGATTCACATAAATCATAGAGAGGTCTATCCATCCTGCATAACTAAAATATATCAGCCCTATGACAGCTGTAATAGCAGCAGTAAAGAATACCCGCAAAACAGTGAAATCATATCCGTAAAATACGCCCGCAAGTTTCCTGGATGAGGAAAAACCTGAAGATTCCAGCACATATCCAAATGCCACTCCGATCAACAGAGCAATCACCAAATCCCATTGCGCACCGATAACTCCAAAAGGAATAAGTGGTCCCATAATATCATTATTTTAACCAAAGTTTTCTAAAAAAATATGCATACAGATAACCTGATCCAAAAATGGCCAGCATGGTGACGAATCCTGCCAGTGAAAGGTTCACCATACCACTGAGGGCAGCCCCGCTTGTACAACCCCTGCCAAGCTGGGATCCTATGCCGAACATAACCCCCCCAAGGGTAGCCATGACCAACCTGGTTCTGGAAGTAATCCTTGGCCCGTGTTCTACCTTGAAAGTCAACCTGCCCGCGATGGCACCACTCAGAAATGCACCGGCAAGAACACCAAGTACTTCAAAAACAAGCCAGGTACTCATCGGATGTTTGTCATCACTAATAAAGTTGCTGTAATATGCAGAGCTTTGGGTATGTTCCGAGGCAACACTGTTCACCACAGCAACAACAGTACTCTTTACTGCACCACTGGCACCAAGTCCCCTGCCTGTGATATAAAATGTAAGCAGAAGGACCAACCCAAGTAATATTCCTCCGAGGTATGGATTGATGTATTTTTTTTGTTTCATTATATGTTATA
>JAGYLD010000100.1 GCA_018401355.1 Bacteroidales bacterium | reverse complement strand
AAGCGGATCTTGAAAATAAAAAGATCATCTTCAGGCAAGTAGGATTAATCATTGCGCTTGCCGCCATATTCCTGGCATTTGAATGGAAAACATACGAAAAAACTGTTGACGGTTTTGATGACAGGGTAGTTGAAGATGTACAGGAAGAAATGGTAGAAATCACCATTCAGAAACAAAAACCACCACCACCTCCTCCGCCAAAGAAGGTAGTGGTACTCAATGTTGTTGAAGATGATATTGAGGTTGAAGATGAAATTGACATTGACGTTGAAGCGGACCAGGAAACAGAGATGGAAGAATACATACCTGTTGAGGTTGATGAAGAGGTCGTTGAAGAAGAAGCTCCTATATTCATTGTTGTTGAATCCATGCCTGAATTTCCGGGCGGGATTGAGAAACTATATTCCTATCTCCAGGCAAACATGGAATACCCTCAGATGGCACGTGAAAGTGGAATCCAGGGAACTGTTTATGTAACCTTTGTTGTCGAGAAAGACGGATCTGTCACAGACATCCAGGTTCTCAGGGGCATAGGCGGCGGATGTGACGAAGAAGCCATCAGGGTTGTAAGAAGCATGCCCAAGTGGAATCCAGGAAAACAAAGAGGAAAACCAGTACGTGTACAATACAACCTTCCTGTAAGGTTTATTCTCCAGTAAGATATTTGAAACATATATCCTTCACCAAAAAAAACATCCGCCAGGCAGCGGATGTTTTTTGTTAACGTCAGTAGTAATCAGTTGCTTTACGAGCATTTGGAGTTTCCACAATTAGTACATACCATACAACCTTCCTGGTATTGCAATGTGTCAGCTTCCCCACAGGCTTCACACACTTGCTTTTTGATTTTCGTCCCGTTCGGGATAAATTTCTTCAGGGCACGAACGACACCATTCTTCCATGTGCTGATCGAATCCTTCTCAAATTGCAGGTTTCCTACGAGTTCAACAGCAAACGGAAGTGGCATACCATGGCGCAGGATACCTGAAATGAGCTTGGCATAGTTCCAGAATTCCTTATCAAATTGACGTGATAAACCTTCCATGGTAATCTTATATCCATCCTTATCCAAAAACTGAAAATCATATCTGTTTCTGCCACTTTCCGTTTTGTTCTTACTAACCCATCCTTTGCTTACCCATTTGGGAACAAAGAACCCTTCTTCTTTTCCTGTGAATATTTCATAGGGTTTATTGTTGAGCAGGCCTACAACTGCAACCCACTTTTCATTGTCATTCTGAAAACGGACGATCTCTGCATCAAGCTGAGCTGGTCTTTTTGGTGCATTGGTTTCTTTAAACTCATTCGCCCCTGCTTTCTCTTTGTTTTCTGAGCTTACCAGGACACCTGAACGTGAGCCATCCCTGTATATCGTCATCCCTTTGCAACCACTTTCCCATGCTGCCATATAAATCTCACTAACCAATTGTTCCGTTGTTTCCTTTGGAACATTAACAGTAACACTGATAGAATGGTCAACCCATTTTTGGATAGCTCCTTGCATTTTCACTTTACTTACCCAGTCGATATCATTGGAAGTAGCTTTGTAATAAGGAGATTCCTTTATGATCTTTTTCAGGTCTTTATCATCCAACTGTTTCACCTCATCAATGTCATAACCATTGGCAGAAAGCCATTTTTCAAAGTTCGGGTGGAACACATTATATTCTTCCCATGCATCGCCAACCTCATCGATAAATGAAACCACAACACTTTTATCATTTGGATTCACTTTTCTTCTTCTTTTGTAAGATATCATGAAGGCCGGTTCAATTCCCGAGGTTGTTTGAGTACAAATGCTTACACTACCAGTTGGAGCGATCGTGAGCATTGCAATATTTCGCCTGCCATATTTCAACATATTTTCATAAACAGTTGGGGCTGCCTCTTTTATCCGGTTTATGAAAGGATTTGAGTTCTCTCTTTTACTATCATAAATAGGAAAAGCCCCTCTTTCTTTTGCAAGCTTAACTGAAGAAGCATAAACCTCTATGGCAAGCAATTTATGTACTTCCGTTGAAAAATTAATGGCCTCATCCGAGCCATAGCGGGAACCCAGTGCAGCAAGCATATCTCCTTCGGCGGTGATTCCAATGCCGGTCCTTCTGCCTTTGATGGTCTTCTCACGGATATTCTCCCAAAGCCTTCTTTCAACTAACTTCACTTCCTCATGTTCCGGATCAGAATTGATCTTATCCAGGATGGCATCGATCTTTTCAACTTCCAGGTCAATAATATCATCCATGATCCTCAAAGCCAACTGAGCATGTTTTGAGAACAATTCCGAGTTAAAGCTGGCCTCCTCAGTAAAAGGATTATCAACATAACTAAAAAGATTAATGGCCAGTAACCGGCAACTATCATAAGGACACAGTGGAATTTCTCCACAAGGATTTGTGGATAAAGTTTTATACCCCAGGTCAGCATAGGAATCCGGTACAGATTCCCTAATGACAGTATCCCAGAAAAGCACCCCTGGCTCAGCAGATTTCCAGGCATTATGGATGATCTTATTCCAAATTGCTCTGGCGTTCACTTCCTTCTTAACCATTGGAGCATCACTTTCTACAGGGAATTGCTGAACATAAGGGGTCTTATTTTGGACAGCCTTCATAAACTCATCATCAATCTTTACAGACACATTGGCTCCGGTAACCTTTCCCTGTTCCATTTTGGCATCAATAAATTTCTCTGCATCGGGATGTTTTACAGAAATGCTGAGCATCAATGCACCACGCCGCCCATCCTGAGCTACCTCCCGGGTTGAGTTGGAATAACGTTCCATAAAAGGAACAATACCAGTAGAGGTTAAAGCTGTGTTTTTTACAGGACTACCTTGCGGGCGGATTCCGGACAGGTCATGCCCCACACCACCCCTGCGCTTCATCAATTGAACCTGTTCCTGATCCACTTTAAGTATGCCGCCATATGAATCAGAATTACCCTGTTGTCCGATCACAAAACAGTTCGACAATGAAGACACCTGAAAATCATTACCAATACCTGCCATTGGACTACCTTGGGGAACGATATATCTGAATCTTTTGAAAAGATCAAATAATTCATCTTCAGAGAGGGGATTGGGATATTTCTTTTCGATTCTTGCCACTTCCCTGGCAAGCCTCCTGTGCATATCATCAGGGGTTAACTCATATAACTTGCCTTGACTGTCCTTCAAGGCATATTTATTGGCCCATACATTGGCCGCCAGGGAATCTCCATTAAAATATTCTGTAGCCCTGGCAATTACTTCTTCATAGGGATAGCTCTTTAACTCCGGTTTTGGTTTGTACTCTGGCTGTATCTCCTCATCTGTTGCTTCTGTATTCTTAGCTTCTGTTTGTTTTCCCTGTTGATTAAGATCTGGCTTGGTTCGTTTCTCCAAAACCTTTTCATAATAGTTCGCTGTTTCTTTCTTTACCGTGTCTTTATCAATGTTCACAAAAAGGTCTTCGTTCATTTGCTGAATTTTTACTCGTCCACAATAGAAAATAGTATGACTTTCTGGATGTTAAGAAAACTGAAATGCTATATGAAAAGCACCACTAAGATAAACGATTTATAAGGCCTTTGGGAGATAAATTATTAACACCCGATGGTTGAAAAATTATATGCTTTACCGATGAACAAAGATTGTTGCTTTCAATACGGAATTATTAACAATTTCTTAATATTTTTTTAACCTTCATTTAATTTTTGGCAAAGACTTGCATCAATAGCCCGTTAATGTGCTTCCAGCCAATTTTTTCCTGTATTAATATCTACCACAACAGGAACTTTCATTTCGATGGCATTTTTCATGATCCCTTCTACCATAGTATTTACATCATCCAATTCTTCTTTTGGAGTATCAAATACGAGTTCATCATGAACCTGCAGGATCATTCTGGTTCGCAATTTTTCTTTCAGGATGGCATCATGGATACGGATCATGGCTATCTTGATCATATCGGCAGAGGATCCCTGGATGGGGGCATTAATGGCATTTCTCTCAGCGAACCCCCTGACGGTTGCATTGTTGGAATTGATGTCCCTGAGATAACGTCTTCTGCCCATAATGGTTTGTACATATCCGTGTTCGCGTGCAAAGCCGATGGTTTCATTCATGTATTTCTTTACACCCGGATACTTCTCAAAGTATTGGTCAATAAGGTCCCCAGCTTCCCTTCTTGGTATGTTCAGCCTTTCTGAAAGGCCAAAAGCTGAAATTCCGTAAACGATCCCAAAGTTAACCGTCTTGGCATTTCTGCGCATTTCCGGTGTCACCTCATCCAATGAGACACCATAAACTTTGGCTGCAGTGGCTGCATGGACATCTTCTCCTTTCCTGAAAGTCTCTATCATGGATTCATCTTTGCTCAGATCGGCAATGATCCGAAGCTCAATCTGCGAGTAATCGGCTGCCATCAGCACATGATCCGGATCTCTGGGCACAAAAGCCTTGCGGATCTCGCGGCCTTTTTCGGTCCGGATGGGAATGTTCTGCAAGTTGGGATTATTGGAGCTCAACCTGCCCGTTGCCGCTACTGCCTGGTTGTATGAAGTATGGATCCTTCCATCCCTAGGATTGATCAATTCTGGCAATGCATCTACATAGGTCGATTTTAACTTGGTTAGCGAACGGTAGTCCAGGATGAGCTGCACTACAGGGTGCTTATGGATGAGCCTGGATAAAACATCCTCGCTGGTTGAATATTGCTTCGTTTTTGTTTTCTTTGGCTTATCGGTAATTTTGAGCTTTTCAAAAAGCACCTCTCCAAGCTGTTTAGGTGAAGCAATGTTAAACGTTGTTTCTGAGAGGCCGAAGATCTTTTCCTGCACTTTTAATATCTCTCCCTGCAATTCTTTGGAAAATTCCTTCAGGGCACCGGTGTCAAGTTTAATGCCTTCCGCCTCCATGGATGCGAGTACCGGCACCAGAGGTATTTCAATGTTCCTGAACAGATCTGTGGCCCCGGCTTCCTTCAGCATAGGCTCAAAAACATTTCTCAACTGCAGTGTAATATCGGCATCCTCGCAGGCATAATCCCTGAGCACAGCGGGTTCCACGGTACGCATCGACTTCTGGCCTTTGCCTTTTTTGCCAATCAGGGCTTCAATGGATACCGGCCGGTAATCCAGATATGTCTCAGCCAGGAAATCCATGTTGTGACGCTGGTCAGGCTCAAGGAGGTAATGAGCCAGCATGGTATCAAAGAGAAAACCCTTTACCTCAATGCCGTACCATTTTAACAGAGAAATATCGTACTTTAAGTTTTGTCCGGTTTTCTCAGTTTCCGGATTTTCAAAAATGGGTTTAAAACTTTCCAGGATGTCGAGGACTTCCTTCCTGTCATCCGGCAAAAGCAAAAAATATGCGGTTCCCGGTTTCATTGAAAAGGCTATTCCCACAAGTTCAGCCTGGTTGGCATCTACACTGGTGCTTTCGGTATCAAAACAAAAACTCTTTGAAGAATAAAGTTCTTCCAGGAGTTTTTTTCTTCCTTCGGGACTGTCAACCAGAATATATTTATGCGGTGTATCCCTTATGGTATCGAAAGGAGCACCTGATCCTGATTCTTCCGGGGCCAGACTGCTGAAAAGATCAACGGGTGCATCTTCTTTGTTTTCTGTTCCATGCAGTTCTGTAAAAATACGGTTGGCATAGTTTCGGAACTCAAGCTCCTCAAACAGTGTCTTTAATACTTTTTCTTCAGGTTCTTTTCTCTCCAGAAGTTGTTCATCAAATTCCACCGGAACATCCAGGATGATGGTGGCAAGCTGCTTGGACACCAAAGCCTGCTCAGCATAAGTCTCGATATTTTCTTTCTGTTTTCCCTTCAGTTGACCGCTATTTTTGAGGAGTTCCTCAACAGAGCCATACTCCCCCACGAGCTTTATGGCAGTCTTTTCTCCCACGCCGGGCACTCCCGGAATATTGTCAGAAGCATCCCCCCACAGGCCCAGGATATCAATAAGCTGTTCCGGGTCTTTTATCTTATACCTGTCGCAGATCTCCTTCACGCCAAGCACCTCGCTTTTGTTTCCCATTCTTGATGGCTTGTACATAAAGATATTGTCAGAAACAAGCTGTCCGAAATCTTTATCTGATGTCATCATAAAAACCTTGAAACCTGAAGCTTCTGCTTTTTTCGATAAAGTACCGATCACATCGTCCGCCTCATACCCGTCAACTGCCAAAATGGGGATGTTAAACCCTTCGATCAGCCTGTTGATGTAAGGCAGGGCCGTGGCAATATCTTCCGGCATCTGTTCACGGTTTGCTTTATAATCCGCAAAATCAGCAACCCGCACAGTGGGAGCAAACGTATCGAAGGCAACTCCTATATGGGTGGGGTTTTCATTTTTCAGGACATCGAACAAAGTATTAGCAAAACCCAGAACAGCGGAGGTATTCAGACCTTTTGAGTTGATCCTCGGATTCTTGTTCAAAGCAAAATAAGCCCGGTATATAAGGGCCATGGCATCAAGGAGGAAAAGCTTTTTTTCTGGCATGATGATAAATTAGATGGGTTACGACAAAGATAATGAAATGGAAGTCTCTTTATTTACCAAATTAGGATTATATCCTGATCGAGACAGCCACGACTTTTACCATCGTTACCATTTCCTGGTTCCTGACAGAAAGACCCATCAATAATCTCAAATCACATTTTCCATACCAAAAAAAAGCTTTATTGGTGAATTGATTTAAACAAACATACAGGAAGCTGCACCCTATAAGCAAAGCAGTTCTTTTACACAATTTTCTGTTAAAAAGAATTCTGTATCAAAGCAATAAAAACAGGGATTAAGCCATATCTTTATTGATGTTCTTAAGCATGTAATTCATAACACTAAAACGACCTATCGGTATGCCACGCCGGAAAAAACAGAAAAAGATCTTCGTGATCGACACCTCCGTTATACTCTATAATCACAATGCCATTTACAGTTTTGAAGAGAATGATGTTGCCATCCCCATCACGGTTTTGGAGGAGTTGGACAATTTCAAGAAAGGCAATGACATAAAGAATTTTGAAGCCAGGGAGTTCATCCGTATCATGGACCGTCTTTCCAACAACAACACCCTCACCAACTGGATTCCCATAGATATGCCCAATGGTGGTTTTTTCAAGGTCATCATGAATCAGAACCCTGATACTGATGCTGTCAAGATCTTTGGGGAGGACAAGGCGGACCACCGCATCCTGAATGCCGCCCTGATGATGGGTGAACAGCATTCTGAAAAGAAGGTCATCCTGGTCACCAAAGACATCAACTTACGACTAAAGGCAAAATCATTGAACATCCCTGCAGAGGATTTTGAAACCGGCAAGATCAAGGATGTTGAATCATTGTACACCGGGAAGTCCTTCGTAGAAAACGTAGACAAAGATATTATCGACCAGCTTTATAGTAATGGCCTATGTGCCCCCGGCGACATTGGAATTAAAGATCCCATACCCAACCATTACTTCATTATTCGCAATGGTAAAGCTTCGGCGTTGGGTTTTTACAATCCCATCCTGGAAAAAATTGAAAGGGTTGAGAAGATCGCAGCCTACCGGATAACACCCCGCAATGCAGAGCAGGTTTTTGCCTTGCATGCCATCATGAACCCCAAGATCAAACTAGTTACTATGCAGGGTGTTGCAGGAACAGGTAAAACTTTGCTGGCGCTGGCCGGCTCCCTTGAACAAAAAAGAAACTTCAAGCAAATATATCTTGCCAGGCCCATAGTACCATTGAGCAATAAAGATATTGGATACCTGCCAGGAGATATTAAATCCAAGCTAAACCCGTATATGGAACCATTATGGGACAACCTGAAATTCATCCAGAACCAATTTGGAGAAAAAGACAAGGAATTCAGGAAAATAAAAGATGCTGTTGACAGCGAAAAGCTGGTGATCACGCCACTGGCCTATATCCGCGGCCGCAGCATCTCCAATGTCTGTTTTATTGTTGATGAAGCCCAAAACCTCACCCCGCATGAGGTAAAGACCATCATCACGCGTGCCGGCGAAAACACCAAGATCATTTTCACCGGCGACATTTACCAAATCGACACCCCTTATCTTGACTCACAAAGTAACGGGCTTTCCTATCTGATCGACAAGATCAAGCACCATGACATTTATGCGCATATCAGGCTTGAAAAAGGAGAAAGGTCGGAGTTGGCGAATCTGGCGAATGAGATGTTGTGAGACAGGTTTCAGGTTGCAGGATGCAAGTTTCAGGGGGCAGGTTTGAAGGAGATCCCTCAGTCGCTGCGTTGAGCAATCCTGGCTGCAAAGCGAAGGAGATTCCTCAGTCGCTGTGCTGAAAAGTCTTGGTTGCAAAGCGAAGGAGATCCCTCAGTCGCTGCGCTGAAAAGTCTTGGTTGCAAAGCGAAGGAGATCCCTCAGTCGCTACGCTCCTTCGGGTTATTCCCCATTCAGACATTACTCATCACTCATCGACAATCGCCTAATCAATTTACCAATTACCTGCAGGGAATTGATCTCAGATTTCAGAGATCAGATCTCAGATCGTTTGTTCTTCGATCTTCGATCATAAGAGCCCTGTAGGGGCGAAATATTTGTTTTGGATTTTCAAGTGGAATTCAGTTGCAAGTATGCTGGAGGTTTCTCTGTCGTTTCATTGA
>JAGYLD010000010.1 GCA_018401355.1 Bacteroidales bacterium | reverse complement strand
TATCTGTAAAATAAAATTAAGGTATTGTCCGGGTTATCATTTCTGACTTAAACCCCTTTATAAAATGCTTATCTTTGAATAAAATACAAGCCACATGATTTCCATATTCAAAAGCACCAGCCTCGTTATCGCCCAAATTGATGAGTTCATGAATATTGTGGATGAAAGCAGCCTTGTGTTCAAAAAGGGAATACAATATTATTTGAAGCATGACCAGGACCGCTTTTCAAAAAGCATCGAAGAGATCGATGTGCTGGAGTCCAAAGCGGATTCCCTGCGCCGCGAAATAGAAAACGCCCTGTACCGGCATTCGCTTATTCCGGAATTCAGAGGAGATATCATGGAATTGCTGGAAAAAATGGATGATCTTATAGACATTGCCAAGGAAAGCCTTTGGCAGTTTGATGTTGAAACTCCGGAGATCCCGGAACCATTGATCAAAGATTATATGGAGCTTGTTAAAGTTTCTTCCAAGGCTGCTGGTGAACTGGTGATCTCGGCAAAAGCTTTTTTCAGAGATGTTAAATCCGTGAAAGATAATATCCACCGTGTTTTCTACTATGAAAAGGAGGCCGATAACATATCCAATGAGATCAAAAGAAAAGTGTTCAAAGAAATGAAAGAGCTGCACCTTAGCAATAAACAACAGCTCCGGCACTTTACTTCAAACATTGAAAAACTTTCGGATACTTCTGAAGACATAGCAGACCGGCTTACTATTTTCGCTGTTAAAAGAAGTGTTTAAAAGTATATTGGCAACAGGATGCTTTTAATATTTATATCCAGCGGTTTGTTTCTTGGTTGGTCCCTCGGAGCCAATGATGCTGCCAATGTGTTCGGAACGGCTGTTGGTTCAAGAATGATCAAATTCAGGACGGCAGCCATTTTATGTGGTGTTTTTATTATTCTTGGTGCGGTGATACAGGGCTCCGGAACAACAGATACACTCGGTGCCCTGGGTTCTGTTTCTGCTTTGGCAGGATCTTTTACCGTGGCACTCTCAGCCGCTATCACGGTTTATGTTATGACCAGGTATACCATACCTGTGTCTACATCCCAGGCTATTGTGGGGGCCATTATAGGATGGAATTTTTACAGTGGGAACGACACGGACTGGACCGTGATGAGGAACATTGTTGGTACATGGATGGCAGGTCCTGTAATGGGCGCAATCTTTTCTGTTTTGCTTTATCTGTTGGTGAAAATAATTACCAACCACTGGAAGATCCATCTTTTGCGGTTGGATCTCATGATCAAAATTTCATTGATCCTGGTTGGCGCTTTTGGCGCTTACAGTCTTGGAGCCAATAACATAGCCAACGTTATGGGAGTTTTTGTCCCAAGTATTTCTCTAAATGAAATAAATATCCTGGATATTTTTTATTTGAACGGAGCACAGCAGTTATTTCTGCTCGGTGGTGTAGCCATAGCTGTTGGCGTTTTTACCTACTCAAAACGTGTGATGATGCAGGTAGGAAGGAATCTTTTCAAGCTTAGCTCCATTGCTTCCATTGTGGTGGTGCTGGCTCATTCCCTTGTGTTGTTCATATTTTCGTCGTCATGGTTGAGAGATTTTCTGCTTGGTCTCGGACTACCTGCAATTCCCCTGGTGCCGGTTTCCAGTTCCCAGGTGATCGTTGGAGCTATAATCGGTTTGGGTATGCTGAAAGGCGGGAGAGGTGTGAAATACAATGTAATGGGACAAATGGCTTTGGGGTGGGTACTTACGCCATTGGTTACAGCCTTTTTATGCTATTTCTCTCTGTTTTTTGTTGAAAATGTGTTTGGTCAAGTTGTTTATTAATATAATATTGCATTCACAAAGATGTTTAACTATGGCAAAAGAAATTGAAAGAAAATTCCTGGTGAAAAATGATGAGTATAAAAGGGAAGCTGAAAAGCGACTGATTCGTCAGGGATTTTTAAGTAACCGGAAAGAGGCAGTGGTAAGGATACGGATCATGAACGAGAATGCTTGTATTACCATCAAAGGCCCGTCAAAAGGAAGTACAAGGCTGGAGTATGAGTATATTATCCCGTTGGAGGATGCCCATGAATTGCTGGAGTTGCTATGTGAAAGGCCACTGATCGAAAAATACCGTTATATTGTTAAATTTAAGGGTTTCACATGGGAAGTGGACGAGTTTATGGGCGAAAATGAAGGCCTGGTGGTAGCCGAAATTGAGCTGAAAAATGAGAAGCAGGATTTTCCAATTCCAGAATGGCTTGGGAACGAAGTCACCGGAGATCCAAGATATTACAATGCAAACCTCATAAAAAACCCCTATGTAAACTGGAAATAATTCTTTTCCGCCTTCAAAATCATAAGCAAAACTTCATTAACTTTATATTCTTATGGCAATCATTGAGCAGTCTGATAAATCCTTTATGCAGGAGGCTTTAAAGGAGGCCGGGCAAGCGTTTGAACAGGATGAGGTTCCCGTTGGTGCAGTGGTGGTTTGTAAAAATACCATCATTGCACGTGCCCATAATATGGTAGAACGGTTGAATGATGTGACAGCCCATGCAGAGATGCAGGCCATAACATCTGCTACTCATTTTCTGGGTGGGAAATATTTAAATGAATGTAAAATTTATGTGACGATTGAACCTTGTTTGATGTGTGCCGGGGCTTTATACTGGGCCCAAATCGGAGGATTGGTATACGGGGCCACGGATGAAAAAAGGGGATTCCATACCGCTGGCAATTCGGTGCTTCATCCTAAAACAACAGTTGAAAGTGGTATCCTGGAAGCCGAATGCCGTGATCTGATGATTGAATTTTTTAAAAGTAAAAGGTAATGGATAATATTTTTGGATATGCAACCGGTTACGACCGTGTAATGGATGATGTTTCCAGGGTTGCAGGATACCTTTGGGAAAAAGGCTGGGCGGAACGTAATGCCGGCAACATGTCGGTGAACATCACAGGAATGGTCAATGTAGATGAGGAAAAGATGAAGAATAATAGCGTGCACAAGCTTCATAAAGAATTTCCCAATCTTGCAGGAAAGATCCTTTTGTTAACCGGTACAGGTACCAGGATGCGCGATATCGCATTGGATCCTGATTCATTTACCTGCCAGATCCGCATCATGAAGCCCGGGGATGCATTCCAAAAGATATCCCCTGCCGAACAAGCTTCAGAAGTTTGGCCTACCTCGGAATTGCCCACCCATCTGGCAATTCATAATAAGCTGGTAACAGAAAACTCTGAAAGGAAAGCCATACTGCATACCCATGTAAATGAATTGATCGCATTGACACAGATATCCGAATTTAATACAGAAGAGATGATCAACAACCTACTTTGGTCCATGCATCCTGAAACGGTATTTTTTATTCCTGAAGGAGCAGGACTTGTCCCGTATTCGCTTCCCGGAACAGACAAGATGGCCCGTTTAACCCTGGAAAGCCTGGAGAAGCATAATGCAGTCATTTGGGAAAAACATGGAGCCCTGGCTGTTGGCGAAAACCTCCTGGAAGCTTTTGACATCATTGATATCCTGGCAAAAGCTGTTCAGATCTTCTTTATGGTTAAAAATGCCGGATATGAGCCTGAGAGGATGAAACCCGAAGACCTTGATGAAATCAGGAAAACATATTTGTAAGTGGAAAATAATCAAATGATCGTATAGTGATCCCAAGAGATACCATAGAGAAAATTCTCGAAGCAACACGCATAGAAGAGGTTGTTGGGGAATTTGTCAATCTTAAGAAAAGCGGCAAAAACTTCAAGGGCTTCAGTCCTTTTACCAATGAAACCAACCCTTCCTTTTATGTTTCTCCGTCGAAGAACATCTTCAAATGCTTCAGCTCGGGAAAAGGAGGCAATGCAGTAAGCTTTCTTATGGAGCACGAGCATTTTACTTATCCGGAAGCCTTAAGGTACCTGGCACGTAAATACAACATTGAAATAGAAGAAGAGCAACAGACACCTGATGAGGTAAGGGAGATGAATGAACGTGAGGCCCTTTTTCATATCAATGCTTTCGCACAAAAGTATTTCTCTGATCAGTTGTTAAATTCGGAGGAAGGCAGGGCCATCGGCCTGAGCTACCTTAAAGAAAGGGATTTTAGGGAAGATATTATCAGGAAATTTGAGCTTGGATATTCTCCTAAGGAATGGGAAGCCTTTTCTAAATATGCCATCGAAAACGGTTATAAGAAAGAATCCCTTGTGAAATCCGGATTGTCGGTAGAAAAGGACAATGGTCAGATCTATGACAGATTCAGAGCACGTGTTATCTTTCCCATTCATAACCTTTCAGGAAGAGTCCTGGGTTTTGGAGGCCGCATCCTGGAAAAAGATGATAAAAAGCCGAAATATGTCAATTCTCCTGAATCGGATATTTATAGTAAGAGTAAAGTCCTGTTTGGGTTGTATTTTGCTAAAAATGCCATCATCCGTGATGATAACTGTTATCTGGTTGAAGGCTACACGGATGTTATCACCCTTAACCAGGCCGGTATTGAAAACGTTGTGGCTTCATCAGGGACGTCACTCACATCAGAGCAAATCAGGCTTGTAAAAAGATATTCACAGAATATTACCATCCTGTTTGATGGTGATGAAGCTGGACTGAAAGCATCTTTTCGGGGGATAGATATGATCCTGGAAGAAGGAATGAATGTGCGGATTGTGATGTTTCCTGAGGGCGAAGATCCGGATTCTTTTGTCCGGAACACCAGAATTGCTGAAGTGCTTGAGTATCTCAAAAACAACACAAAGGATTTTATTCGCTTTAAAACCGACATATTAAATAAGGAAGTAGCCGGTGATCCCATCAAAAGGGCTACCCTGATAAAGGAAGTCGTGCAAACCATCAGCCTGGTCCCGGACGGGATTTTCAGAACTGTCTATATTCGTGAATGTTCTGCCATCCTTGAAGTGCCTGAGCAAACTCTGATGAATGAATTGAACAAGATCCTGAGAAAAAAAGCTTATAAGAAGGAGACAAAAGAAGAGGGTGTTGTTGAAAACCAGGAATCAACTGATATTAAGGTTGTTCAGAAGACAGACCTGGACCTGAATGACTCGAGCTATCAGGAAAGAGATATTATTCGTCTGTTATTAAATTACAGCAATGATGAAATTGAGGTGACCGAAGAGGATGAAAGGAAAAGGCCCGTAACCAGGAAATACCAGGTTGGCCTGGTGATCATGTCAGACCTTGGACAGGATGAAATTGTTCTTAGTCACCCGGGCTATCGGAAGATCTATCAGGAATATCAAAAAGCTCTGCAAAGGGATGTGCTGCTGGATTCAGATTTTTTTGTTAACCATGAAGATGATGAAATACGCTCCATAGCAGTAGATTTGTTAAGTTCTCCTTATGAGTTGAGTAAAAACTGGACCAACAAAAAAATCTATGTTCCAACGGAAAAGGACAGGTTGTGGCTTACAGTGCAGACTTCAATCCTTGCCTTAAAGTCAAGGGAAATAGAAAAGGAAATTGCTGAAAATCAAAAAAGAATCAAAGAAGCAGAAAATGATAATGATCTGTTTATGCTGCTGGAAGAACAAAAGGCTTTAAAGGAGATTAGCCGCGAGATAAACAGTAAGTTGAGCCGGATAGTAACCAGATAAAAAAACTAAAGGAGCTCATCTTGTTCAGATAAGCTCCTTTCACTCGATCGACACCGTAGCATCGTTAGAGCGCCAAACTACAGTTATTGTGGCTGATGCTTTTGGAGTACTGTTCCCGAAGGAACTGTATCTTCTGCACTGATCCTCCAGACTTGCAACTCCCGGAAAGGAGCTACAGAAAAGAGAACCATCATTTTTAAGAACACCTAAGCTACTGCTGACCTTTCGGTTTTAGGTAACCGGCATTGGGAATTTGACGCTGCCTCACCGGGGTGAAGCGTTGCTGGGTTCCCGTTGTTCCGCCAGCCTTTTATCCCTCACTTGGTGAAAACAAATGTAGTCCAAAAGGCACCGTATGTCAAGTTTTTCATGCCTTGTTATATGCACAAAATATCCACATGGGTTATGAACAATTGTTAATAACCAATAGTGGTGCATGTTGCACATACACAGTTGTTTATTTACTTTTCTCGCAGGAATTGCTAAAAGGATGTTATCTTTGTCATTGGCTTATAACAAATGAAAAGATGGCAAAACCAATAAAGAGAATGAATTATGATCATATTCTTGGACTGATGAGGGAATATGACAAGGAATCCATTTACGAGAAAGTTAATATCATACCTGAAAGCAAGGAGTTATATCAGGCCCTGGCCGATTATATTGACTTAAAAAGCTTCAACCGAGTTGCTGTGCTGGGGATTGATATTTACAGGTATGGCCAGTATAAGCACCTGGAACAGACATTGATACCGGTTCTTTTTAAGATTCTTTTTGAAAAAGCCATACGTTTATGTCTTGAAAACAATCAGTACATTTTCCAGCGATACACCAAAGACCGCATTGAACGATCATTTATTTCCACAGGGGATGGGGGTTTTTTGATTTTTGACACTCCTCTTCATGCCCTGTTTTTCGCGATTAACTTTGAGGTGGTGGTAAGAGCATACAATGCTTATCATCTATTCCCAAAACTCAGGAAAATCATCGGAAGCCTCAGCCTCAGGTACGCAATTACTCAGGATACCATATTTAGCTTCGAGAATAATTTTTATGGCAGTGCCATCATCAACAATGCCAGGATACTTGAAAAAGATAGCCTGAACCGATGTTTGATGGATCAGAATTCATACGATTGGTTCCTCGCAAATATTGATGGAATCGAAAACCTACAGATATATACAATTGATGAAATATCTAATATCCAGGAATTCCAGGACTATGACTATAAATATATTGATGAAGGTGAAAATCAGATCATCGATACAGAAGTCTCCCGCCGCACAGGGATCATCAACACCGACATCCTGAAGATTGGACAAATACACTCCAAAGAAGTGTTGATGAATATTTATAATGTCCACGTACAGGTTACACTTAAAATATTCGCAGACGACAAAAAAGACCTGAAGAGAACGATCACGGTTACGCTGGGAAACCTTAATACGTCTGGTATTTAAAGACCAGCTTCCTGAAAGCCGGATCTACCCAAATGTTGATCATTTCTTTGAATGCTGTGTAATCAGCGAGGGAGATTGTTCCTTCACGGATCTCTAATTCATGTTTGATGAATATTTCCTGTTTTTTCTGTTTCATGGATATCACCAACTTACCAAAACTATAATCCAGCTCTGTATTTTTTAAAGTGCTTGTCAGTTCCATGTTTTCAGGATAGGAGATGCTATACTCATTGGTTTCTTTGATCAATTCCGGTACCGCAAAGGGTGTTGTCCGCTCATCCGTTAAATATCCGATATGCCAGCCTGCAAGTCCTTCCCTGCATTGTGGAAGGGTCCAGAAAATATACCCCGAAAGGATCTTGAACGGTTTTTCCAGCTTTACTTCATAATTGATCAATGCGTTATGCTGGTTAAGTTTCTTCATCTCAATATTGGTAATTTCTTTTTTCGAAATCCCCGAGATCATAGTTGCTGCATCTTCCTTATCCTTGCTTAATTTATAGAAAGGATTAAATTGCTTTGTCATTTCCAGTGTCATGGTTCCGGTCATATTGCTTGTATCATGGATCACCAAACCAAGACCGAAGTTTATTTCTCCAGTTTCCTGAGATTCATTATATGTTCTCAGGCTTTCTATGGCTCCGTCCAACACCAGCAAAGTTTTTCCCGGCAGGCTGTATTTCATGTTTTTCTGGCCATTGTTTGTTGGCGAAATATACCATTGTTCTTCTTCCTTTGGATTGGCCTGAACAATATAATCCTCAATACATCCAAGGCATGCCAGGGACTCATCATAGAACATTCCCGGGAAAACGGCAACAGGTCGGGCATTGATACCCGCTTTTATTAATAATGAAGATAACAAAACCGATTTTTCCAACGGCGTTCCGCCATTGCTTTTCCATACTTCATCTGGTGTTCTGCATGCATATCCGGTATATTTTTCAGGAATATTCCAGGTTTTAAGGTCATTATTAACAATAGACCTTAACTTCATGATCCTGCTGAGGTCATCTTTTTCTTCATCAGCTACCTTTTTTGCTACCTGGCTCAACTCCTGGCTGCCCATGAAGGTAAAGGCAGGCTGTGCAACCATTTTAAAGAACGCTCTTTTTAGATCCACCGTGCTGAATATCACCCTCGGAAATCGTGAATTATCCACATTCCTGTCATATGGCATGGCATCCAGGTCGCGAAAGATCCACTTGTAAACCTTCATGCCTTTTTCTTCAGTGATTTCAGGTGCCGTCCTTATATTGTACGTCTTTTGTTTTAGTTCTTTGTCCATTGGAATCCTGACAATAAGATTCATTTCTGTAACCGGCGCTTCCTGGAATAAAGGCTCGTTACCCATGAAAGCCGGTAGAAAGCCTGCCGCATTATCGATAGAATAATCCAGATATATGACTGCTCCCACCTCAAGGCCAGTGTGGGTTACTACCATTTCCCTGAGATGATTGTAGGTTGGTACCCGTGAAGCAAAACGTGGTAATACTTCATTGAATGCATTCCCGGGGGTGGTAACTTTTTTGCCATCTGCCATTATGGTATAGGCTTCATTGATTTTCAATTTTTGATATTCAGGGTTATAAACAATGAATGTTTCTCCCTGTTGCCTGTTGAAGGAATAATGGGTATTGAGCTGAACTTCCTTGTACAGCCTGAAGGTACTACTCCCATCGGGGTTTAAGGTATATTCTTTGATAAGCTTGCGGTAAACAGCATCCGGTTTAGCATTCTGCGAAAAAGCTGTATAACAAATAATTGAAAACAGGATGGTGGAAAATATTATCTTTTTCATGGTGATTGATTATTTTCTGTGTTTACTTAATTTTCAATTTTCAGGATGACAGGTTCTTCTGCAAACTTCTTCTGAGCCACCACAGCTTTCCTGTATTCCGGCCATTCTTCTTTTTCATAAACCCTTTTGTTGAGTGTAATGCGCTCGAAAAGCATGAGTACATTCCCTTTCAAGGATAACTTATATTCTCCCTCAAAAGCAGCAACATCTCCATTAAATTCTTCAATTTCAGGAGCATAGGTTAAAGATGCCTTAAAAGGCAGTTTAATCTGCTCTTCCAGTTGTACCAACCGTGAGCACCTTTCCCGGAAATCATATTTTCTTTCCATGATGTTTGTGTTCATATACAGATGGCCCATACCCCTGGTGAAAATTTGTGTTGCGTTAACAGGGATGAATATTATCTCATCATTGGTTACAGTAGCATAATCCGGAATCCGGTACGTTATTTCCAGTTTTATCGGGCCTTCCTGGTAATTATAGGGATTTTTATAGCTGGTTTTTAAAATCTCTGCCCTTGGGTGCGTTTTTTTGATCTCTGCTTCAAGGTTTTTATCCCATTCACTCATAGGATAACCGGTGAACATCCTTCTGATGCTGGCATCTGTCTGCCCTTCTGCAATGAGGTTAATCTTTCCTTCGACATCTCCGTTTTCTTTGATTTCTGAAGTTCCATCGATCCTGATGAAATGATTTTCCGGATCAGAAACGGGGGTGATCATCAGATCAGCGCCTTCAGGGACTCCCATCAGGTAATTTTGCTGTTGTTCTGCGCTGGACCACAGTTCTCTCAGGAAGGGAACCCAGGTCGGATCAAGAAGTTCGTACTCACCATTGCGAAGTTTTACGATCGTAACACTGTGGTTGAACTGGTCGGCCGGGATATAATCAATGCGTGAGCCAGCCATGGTCATTGCAGGGTAAGATTCAAATCCTGCTGCGCGCAGCATGGTGATCAGCATGCCTGCTTTGTCTTTACATACACCGCAGCGATCAAGAAAAGTCATCTCACCTTTATGCAATGTGTATCCTTCTCCTTCACCCATAGAGATCCCGGAATAACGGATCTCATCTGCTACCCAATGGGTCAAAATGGAAATGGAATCCATCTCGGTATAAGCGTCTTTTAGCAGTGCATCAACCTTTGCCTGTACTTCCGGTGTAACGTCAAAGCTTCCAAAGTCTTCGTTAACACCATAAAACCATAGTGACTTGGCATACCAGTCAGGACTGGTAGAGATCAATAGTTTTGGTGCAACATCCGACCAGGCTACCTGCCATGATTCATGTGGCATCGGTTTGATGTCTTCCTTGGTAAAAGTGTAAACCATTTTTTCTTCTTTCAGTACGGCCGATGAGCGCACCTCTCCGTTGTAAAACTCATACTGCACCAACTTGTCTTTTGGAATGGCTGTGCTGTATACTTTTTCCAGGATGGGTTCATTGCTCCAGAATTCCACGATGTCATAAAAATGTCCCCTCATAGGTGGTATGTATCTTTCATCATCGCTGATGTCATCCTGTAAAAGAGCATAAGTAAAACCTTTCCTGAAAAGGAAAACTTCCAGCGCGTCGCCGGGTTCCAGACGACCCACCTCCAGCATCTTTTCACGTGCCCCCCAGTAAATGGCGCGGGCCGGAGCTGGATAATCCATCACTTCATTAATATCCAACTCTTCTGTTTCCCCATTTACCCTGTAGATCACCACTTTCTTTATGTCAACATAAGCTGACAAAGGATCATAGCCAAAAGTTATGGTGCTTAATTCTTTGGCACCATCTGCAGTAAAAACTTTGTAAAGCCTGTGGATATTAACATAACTCAAACCAGACTCCTGAACATCTACCATTGTACTGTCAAAAAGGGTCAGATAGTTGGCGTTTGGGAAATCTTCCTGACCTGGAGCACTGCTTATTAATTCTTTAACAGGGCTTCCGTAAACAGTCAGCATGAAGATCAATACTGTAAGTAACAATGAAATTTTCCTGATCATATCTTGGATATTTTAATTTGAAGCGGTAAATTTAACAAATTAATAATAGATTTACAGCGAATATGATCCCGATTATTTATAGTTTTATCTCTCTTAAAAACCTATGAACCATGAAAAAATTTCGTTTCCAAATTTTAGCCATTCTTATATTTTCAATGATCTTAATGGGTTTTCTTACGCAATGCACCCAGCTTGGTGATCAAGCTCAGGAAAAGGGGAAGAGTTTTTCTTTTGCTTTTTTAACTGATATTCATGTCCAGCCTGAAAGAAATGCTGTTGCCGGTTATAAGCAGGCCATCAGCGTTGTGAATGAACTGAAGCCGGATTTCGTTATCACCGGCGGAGATCTCATAATGGATGCCCTTGGAACCTCATACGGCAGAGCCGATAGCTTGTATAAACTTTACAATGATATCCAGGAGGATTACGCCATGCCGGTATATAATACCCTGGGCAATCATGAGATTTACGGTATTTATGAACGGAGTGGCGCCGATAAAAACCATCCGGAATACGGAGAGAAGATGTATGAACAAAGAATTGGCCCCGGGTATTATAGTTTTGACCACGAAGGCTGGAAATTCTTCATACTGAATTCAGTTGAGGATAATAAAAAAGGACGCTATATCGGGATGGTTGATGATGCACAGATGGAATGGATACAATCTGAGCTGCAGAACACAGATCCCTCCATGCCGCTGGTTATCAGTACACATATCCCTATATTTACCATTTTTAAACAAAAGTATGATGCCACCACCAAACCCAATGATTCCTCTCTGGTGGTTGTCAATGGTAAGGAAGTCGTGGACCTTTTTGAAGGATACAACCTGAAACTTGTTTTGCAGGGGCACTTGCATACCATTGAAGATATATACGTTGATGGAGTGCACTTTCTGACAGGGGGAGCCGTATCAGGAAGATGGTGGACAGGCGCAAACCGTGGTTTCGAAGAGGGATTTATGATGATTGAGGTTAAAGGTGAAGATTTTGACTGGGAATATGTTGATTACGGCTGGGAGGTTAAAGAACAAGACCAATAGCCCCATTCATACAATCTTATAATGTGTATCTTTGGCCATCTAAAAAGATGATCCATGAAGCGTTTGTTTTTCTTATTATTATTGATTCCCTCGACATTTTTTTTGTTCTCCCAGGAAGGGAAGTTCCTCACCCATTATGAAAAATCAGAATTTCTTGAGACAGCCAATTATCAGGAGGTGATCAGGTATAGTAAATTACTGGCTGAGTCCTCTCCATGGGTTAGTTATGAATCATTTGGTACCAGCCCCCAGGGCAGAGAGTTGCCGTTACTGATCCTTGATAATGAGAATAATTTTAATCCTGAACAGGTCCGTAACTCAGGAAAGGCCATACTTTTGATTGAAGCAGGAATACATCCTGGTGAAGCTGATGGAACCGATGCTGTATTGATGTTTGCCAGGGATGTTGCGGTTACCAGAGACTTGTCAGGATTATTGGACCATCTTACCATCCTTATAATTCCTGCTTTTAATGTGGATGGACTTGCACGGTTTGGGCCTTACAACAGGATCAACCAGAATGGACCCAGAGAGATGGGATGGCGGGCAACTGCGCAAAACCTGAACCTGAACAGGGATTTCCTGAAGGCTGATGCCCCTGAAATGCTTGCCTGGCTGAAATTGTTTAACTGCTGGTTGCCTGACTTTTTTGTTGATTGCCATTCAACAGATGGCGCAGATTACCAGTATGTTGCAACTTATATGATGGAGATATTTGGAAACATGGATAAAGGTCTCACCTACTGGCAAAGGGATGAATTCCTTCCGTACATAGTTCCCAGGATGGATGAGGCAGGCTATCCGATATTTCCATATGTAAGCTTCCGAAGCTGGCATGATCCCAGAAGCGGAATGGTTTCCAGTCCTGCCCCGCCCAGACTGTCACAGGGTTATTCAGCTATTCAGAACCGCCCTGGCTTGCTGATAGAAACTCATATGCTGAAGCCACATCAATTGCGGGTAGAAGCAACCTATGAACTGATAAGATTTACTGCGGAATTCCTTAATAAGGATTTTAAGAAAATTCATCGGCTCAACAAGCAGGCTGATGAGTATTGCAAATCAGAAGAATTCAGGGCTCAACCGCTTCCTGTTGAATTCAAGCGCTCAAACAATGACAGCACCATGGTTGATTTCAGGGGCGTGGATTATACTGTGGAGAAAAGCAACCTGACCGGAGGTAGCTGGTTTAAATATTCCGGCAATCCAAAAACCTTTAATCTCCCATGGTTTAACAAGCCTGAGGTTAGCAAATATATTACTTTACCGGTGGCGTATATCATTCCCCCTGAATGGTCGGATGTGATCCGAAACCTGGGACTTCATGGTGTAGATGTTTTAAAAACCAGTGAACCTGTCGACATTGAAGTAACTTCCTGCCTTTTTATTGATCCTCAATGGAGAAGTAGGCCGTACGAGGGCAGACATATGATGAATAATATTGATTGTAAAGAGATCATAGAAAAAAGATATTACCCAAAAGGCTCAGCAGTTGTGATGACCAATCAACGCACCGCAAGGGTCATTGCCAATATCCTTGAACCGGAAGCCATGGATTCTTATGTCCGCTGGGGTTTTTTCGATGCTATTTTTGAACAGAAAGAATATAGTGAGACTTATGTAATGGAAGTTATGGCCAGAGAAATGCTGGAAAATGACCCGGAGCTCAAAGAGGAATTTGAAAATAAGATGGTTGAGGACCCTGATTTTGCTAAAAGCCAGTGGGGTATGCTGAACTGGTTTTACAGTAAAACCCCTTATTGGGACTGGAAAAAGGATAAGTATCCTGTAGGCAAAATTTTCAATTCAAAGATCCTTGAAAAAATTCCCTTTGAGGAATAAATGTTAAAGACCACCTTCTTAAATTATCTGATATTCTAAAATATTCTAATTGTAAAGCCAATGAAAAAGTTTGCTATCCTGATTGCACTGATTTTCCCCAGCTATTTGATTGCCTGTAACAATTTTATTGTGACCAAAGGCGCTTCCAGCGATGGTTCAACCTTTCTGGCATATACAAATGATGCAGAGTATTTGTATAACCTGCATAAAACTCCGGCAATGGATCACCCACAGGGTTCCTGGGTGGAGTTTGGACATGGCGGTATCTCGATCAACGGAAAGATACGTCAGGTACCCCATACCTACGCTTCATTGGGATTTCATATGAATGAACACCAGGTGGCCATCGGAGAAACCATTTTAGCTCTTATTCTCTACTTTACATGCTTTTCTGCATGATAAGATGACCTTACCAAAGGGCTGCTTTCCACAAAGCGAAAACCCTTTTCCAGTCCTTTTTTTCGATAATACTCAAATTGTTCTGGGGTGATATATTCTTCCACAGGAAGATGATCTTTGGTTGGTTGCAGGTACTGGCCAATGGTAAACACTTCACAACCAACTTTTAGCAAGTCATCCATGGTTTCCAATACTTCTTTTTCCGCTTCTCCCAATCCAACCATGATTCCCGATTTTGATCTTATTCCTGATCTGGCAATATTACTGATAACCTCCAGGCTGGTTTCATAATTGGCAACAGACCTGACCAATGGCGTTATCCGCCTGACTGTTTCAAGATTATGAGAAATGACTTCAGGTGCAGCATCTATCACGATTTGAAGATTTGATGTATTTCCTTTGAAATCAGGGATCAGGGTTTCAATGGTTGTACCCGGGTTTTCTTTTTTAATGGCTCTGATGGTTTCAGCCCAGATGCCGGCTCCACCATCGGGCAGATCATCACGATCAACGGAGGTAAGCACACAATGTTTCAGTTTCATCAGCCCGACAGATTCTGCCACGCGCCTCGGTTCGTCAGGATCTGCGGGAAGTGGTTTTCCTGTGGCGACTGCACAGAATTTGCAGGAACGGGTGCAGATGTCTCCCAGGATCATTAATGTTGCAGTTCCTCTTTCCCAGCAATCACACATATTGGGGCATTGTCCGCTGGTGCATATTGTATGGAGTTTATGCTTATTGACAATATCCTTGACATTCAGGTATTCTTTCCCGGCAGGGATACGTATCTTGAGCCAATCTGGTTTCCTTCTTTTCCTCTTCTCTTCCATTTTGTTCCTGTTCTTTTTTGCAAAATTAGTTAATTCCTTACGACAAAGGCTTGCAAAGGATATACCTATTGTTTTTTTGATCCATCAAGCTTGGGTCTGTTTTCAAGGCATAATTATTATTTTTTTGTAGGGTTGTAGTGTTTATCTTTGCAAAAATTTTTTAAGATGAGTTTGAACTTAAGTGAACAGGAAGAAATCAGAAGGCAATCTCTGAAGGAAATTATCAAATTGGGAATTGATCCCTATCCGGCTGATACTTTTGAAGTCAACGTAACCGCAAAAGCAATCCATGAAAAATATCCTGAAGACAACACTTTGTTCCAGGATATTACAATTGCAGGAAGGATCATGAGCAGAAGGGTGATGGGGGCAGCGTCTTTTGTTGAGATACAGGATCACACAGGAAGGATACAGGTTTACCTGAAAAGAGATGAAATCTGTCCGGGAGAAAATAAGACCTTATATAATACACTTTTTAAGAAATTACTGGATATTGGCGATATCATTGGCATAGGCGGATATGTATTTATTACCAAGATGGGGGAGATCACTATCCATGCCAGGGAACTAAAACTTTTGTCAAAGTCGCTCAGGCCATTGCCCATCGTTAAGGAAAAGGATGATCAAGTTTATGATGCTTTCACCGATCCGGAACAACGTTACCGTCAGCGTTATCTTGATCTGATCGTAAACCCTGAAGTAAAAAGGACATTTGTTAAGCGCTCAGCATTGATACGTTCCATGCGAACCTTCCTGGAAGAAAAAGGATACCTTGAGGTAGAAACCCCTATTTTGCAACCATTATACGGGGGAGCGGCTGCAAGGCCCTTCAAAACACATCACAATACACTGGATATGACCTTGTATCTCAGGATTGCCAATGAACTTTACCTGAAAAGGTTGATTGTTGGTGGATACAATGGTGTGTTTGAGTTTGCCAAAGACTTCCGCAATGAGGGGATGAGCCGTTTTCACAATCCTGAATTTACTCAAATGGAGCTGTATGTTGCTTATAAGGACTATTCCTGGATGATGGACCTTGTTGAGGAAATGGTGGAAAGGATAGCTCTTGACCTGCATGGTTCCACAGAGGTAAAGGTAAGGGATCATGTGATTAATTTCAAGCGCCCATGGAAACGATATACCATGTATGAGTCTATTAAGGCATACACAAATATTGATATTTCTGAGATGGATGAAGATGAACTCAGGAAGACGGCTGATAAGCTGAATGTTCCGACGGATCCAACCATGGCCAAAGGTAAGATCATAGATGAAATTTTTGGGGAAACAGTAGAACCTAATTTGATTCAACCCACTTTCATCACGGATTATCCTGTGGAGATGTCACCACTTGCCAAAAAACACCGGGACAAAAAAGGCCTGGTTGAAAGATTTGAAGCCATTTGTAATGGGAAAGAGATCTGTAATGCCTTTTCAGAATTAAATGACCCGCTGGACCAGAGAAAAAGGTTCGAAGAGCAATTGGAATTAGGAAAACGTGGCGATAAAGAATCTATGGTACTGGATGAAGATTTCCTGAAAGCCCTTGAATTCGGGATGCCTCCAACTGCCGGTTTGGGCATAGGCATCGATCGGCTGGCCATGATCATGACAGATTCACCCTCCATTCAGGATGTGCTGTTCTTTCCTCAGATGCGCCCGCTGAAAGCAGCTGAGCAACCCTCTGATGAGGAATTTCTTGAAAAAGGCATATCGGAGTTATGGTTGGGGGCGATAAAAAAACTCGGGATAAAGAGCTTAAATGATTTACAAGGAATAAAGCCTGAAAAGCTCAGAAATGACCTGAATGGATTACGTAAAAAGTTGAAATTGGATGTTCCGGCCATTCAGCCGGAGGAAATAAAAAAGTGGTTTGAGTAAAAAAGATAATAAAGAGCAGCCTGTGCAAAAAACGCATCCCGGTAAAGGGAAACCATTGTACAGGATGTTTAACAACATACCCCACAGGTATGACCTGATGAACAGGATGCTGACCCTTCGTTTTGATGAGGTCTGGCGGAGAAAAGCGACACGTTTGATCCTGGAAGGAACCCCTGAAAAGGTCATGGATTTGTGTGCCGGAACAGGCGACCTTGCGGTGAGAATTGCCAGCCAGTCTAAAAAAACTACTGATATTACAGCCCTGGATTTTAGCGAGAATATGCTTGATCTGGCCAGGTTGAAGTCTGAAAGGAATAAAGTTGATGGAAGAATAAAATTTATTCACGGGGATGCAGCAAACCTTCCTTTTAAAGACCAAACCTTCGACAGCATTGGCATTGCATTTGCATTCCGGAACCTTACCTTCAAAAATGCTTTGAAAGATGATGCACTTTCTGAAGTTTACAGGGTTTTGAGAAGTGGAGGGCGGTTTATTATTGTGGAAAGCAGTCAGCCCAGATCATTGGTTATGAAATGGATATTCCGGATCTATATGAAAGTAATGGTGGATAAAATAGGGGGCCTGATATCAGGACACAGATCAGCTTACCGTTACCTTGCATACTCCGCCAGCCATTTTTATAAAGCCGATGAAGTATCGGATATGCTGAAGGAAAAAGGCTTTACTTATGTGGAGTATATTAATTTGCTGGGTGGGTTTGCTGCCATCCATATTGCAACAAAGTGACAAACAATCCGTTAATTAATTTCAAATAGACCATTATTGAAATATGTTTATAAATTTGCAACCAAACACTAACTATTGAATAAAATTTAATCGTCATGAAGTATTTTAAAAGTCTTTTAACTCTAATCTTTGCCAGTCTTGTTGTTTCGCTTTCAGCTCAAACATTAAATGAAGCCGGTGCTGAATTTAATGAAGGAATCAAATTACAAAAGGAAGGGCAAAGTGAACAAGCTATTACAGCGTTTAAAAACGCTGTTGAAATCTCTGAACAACTGGGTGTTGAAGGAGATGATCTTAAAATGAAATCGCAAAAACAATTGGCCGGCATATATCTCAATATGGGCATCGGTTCTTATAAATCGAAAAAACCGGATGATGCCATTAAATACTTATCTGAATCATTTAATTATGCCGAATTGATTGGCGATACCAAAGGAATGCAAAAAGCCAATAAGCTTTTGGGAGGTGTATATTCCTATAAAGGAAAAGTTGCGCTTAAACAAAAGGATTTTACTGCTTCTGCAGATTTCCTGAATAAATCACTTGAATATTATCCTGATACAGACGAATATTACTACCTGGTTTATGCATACTCTAAAGGGAAGGATGAGGCCAATATGAAAGCTGCAATGGATAAGTTACTGGAAATGGGTGGCGAAGACAATGAAGATGTGCAGAAAGCAAAATCCATCGTTTCCAAATATTATATTTCAGATGCAGTAGAAGCTGCCAAGACACAGAATTATAACAAAGTTATTGAAATTATTACCAGGAGTTTCGCTTACAATGATAAAGAACCATTGGCTTATTATTATCTTGCAACTGCATATAATGCTCAAAAAGAATATGATAAAGCCATACAAGCTGCTGAAACTGGTGTTGCCCTGGAACAGGAAGATCCATCAAATTACTACTTTGAAGCTGCCAGGGGTTACGAAGGTCTGGGTAAGAACGATAAAGCCTGCGATAATTACAACAAGGTCACCGATGGCCCTAACCTTGAAGCTGCCAAATATCAAATCTCTACAGTGTTAAATTGTAAATAATATCCTCGTTGTCTTTGGTGATATCTTTGGTGTACTTCTTTGGTTAGTATATTTTACCTCGAAGGATACTTAAAAACTATTAATACAAAAAGGCTGCCCGATCAGAGCAGCCTTTTCTTTTGAAAAAGAATAAATTCAGATTATTTCAAATAGAAGGATTTTTGACTAATGATGGTAAATAATCGCAATGTGTTGGTTTCCAGTGACTCAAAGAAATAAACTTTGTCTCCTTTGCTGTAAACATCCATGTCGATGTTCGCGATAATGCTTTTCTTTAACCCGAACTTCCGTAATTGCTTTTCGGAATAAACTTCGTTTTTAATTAGACTTTGCATAATGAGCGTATTTTAGCGTAATATATCAAAGTTTGCACGAATATAAGAAATATTATATAAGAAATCAATACAAGTAATTAAAAATCAGTATATATTTATATGCAAATCGTAGTTTTTACGTAGTTCTTGGTTGTGGATAATTTATACTTATAATTGTGGTAAAATGAAGATTAACACTTACATTACAAATAATTAAGGTCTTCTTAACAGTCGTAGTATATAAATGATTGATTTTTGTGTTCTTAAATATTTCATACCTTTGTGCATCGAAAACCTTATTTTTTTTTGTCCGTATAAGCTTACAAATCTTATAACTAATCGAAACCATTAAGCCGGTTTCAGACATTTTTATAGACTAATTTTGGGAAAGATACTATTTAATCGGTATTTTGTATCCATAGTATTACTCATATGGATATTTTGTTTTGGTTTTCAATGTTCCATTCGGGCCCAGGAAAATCAACTGTATCTCTCTTTATATATAGAGGAAGATGAAAGAATTGCCGACCTTGAAAAGCTTTTAGAACGGGAAGTATCACCACTTGAAAGGGTAGTTATCCTGAATAAACTGGCGATGTATAGCAGGTTTTCTGATCCGGTAAAAGGGCTTGAATACGCGCAAAAGGCTCTGGAATATAAGACGGAATTGGGCAATGACCTGAACATTGCAGAAACATACAATGTGATAGCGAACATTAATTTTGACCAGGGGAAATACAGTGAAGCCCTGGATAATTACTCCTATTCTATGGAAATCTGTAATTTCCATGATGAAAATGCCAGGATTGCCCATAATTTTAATGATATCGGTTATGTTTATTATAAACAGGGCATTTATGAGCTGGCAATCAGAAATTTTCAAAGGGCTGCCAAAGCTTTTGTGCTGGAAGAGAACAATGCAGATTTGTGTGTGACTTACAATAACCTTGGGCAGTCATACCTGGCCATGAAAAATTATGTTCTGGCAGAAGATTACTTTTATAAAGGTTTAGATATCAGAATAGATTATGGTGATTCAATTCTGATTGGTCATTCATATTCTTATCTTGGACTGCTTAATAAAGAATTGGGAAATGTGGATAAATCCCTTGAATTATTTAATTTTTGTCGGGGAGTCTTTTCCCGTCATGGTGACATTTGGCTTGAAGCGCATACTTACAAATATATAGGTGATCTTTATTTTGAAGAGGGATATTATGACCAGGCCCTGAAGAACTATAACAAAGCGCTCATTTTATTTAAGGAATTTGGTTCGAAGTTGGATGTTTCCAACACACTTATTTCAATAGGTGATGCAAAGTTCCGTGATAACCAATTAATTGAATCAATTGCTTATGTTAGGAATGCCATTAATATTGCCAACGATTTTGATTTTTTAACCTGCAAACAATCGGCTTTCCTCCTTCTTTCAAATATTTATCTGGATGCAGGTGAAGATAATAAATCCATGATATTTTATAAGAAGTACGCTCAAATTAAAGATTCGATTTTCAGTCGTACTTTTAGCAATACCATTGCAGAAACTGAATTGCGGCAGATTTCTGTCCATTTTGATGAACAAATTAGGGTCCTGGAGAAACAAAACAGGATGGAAAACCTCGTAATCTTTTTTGCTGTGATCATTTCTTTTCTGTTGCTTATCTTGAGTTTTCTTTTTTATTGGTGGAACAGGAATCAAAAGAGAACAAATAGATTGTTGGATGAACGCAGCACCATCCTGAATAAAACAATGAAAAACCTTGCCATTAGCGAGGAGAAATATAAATCATTGTTTTCGAAAGCCAATGATGCCATTTTTCTGATGGATTCTGATACCTTCATTGATTGTAATGATAAAACCCTTGAAATTTTTAATTGTGAGCGGAATGATATTGTTGGACAATCTCCCCAGGATTATTCACCAGAATATCAGCCAGATGGAAGCTTGTCCAGCGAAAAGGCCAGAAAGCTGATAGGGAAAGTCCAGGATGGCATACCTCAACGTTTTTATTGGTTGCACAAAAAGAAGGATGGAGTTCTTTTTGATGCTGAGGTCTCCCTGAGCCCTGTTAACCTGGAAGAAAAGAAGTTCGTTTTGGCCGTCGTAAGAGATATTTCAGAACAAAAAAAGATTGAAACGGAATTGATCATTGCCAGAGAAATTGCTGAGAAGGCCACCAAGTCCAAAACTGATTTCCTGGCAAAAATGAGTCACGAAATACGGACGCCTTTAAGTGGCATCATAAGTACCTCCGAATTATGCTCAAAGACAAACCTGAATGATAATCAGGAAGAATTGTTGAACATCATAAGGACCTCTGCCAATAATTTGCTGGGTATTGTCAATGAAATATTGGATTTGTCAAAGATTGAATCGGGAAAGTTTGAACTTGATATGAGGAACTTTGGCATTAAAAATATGATTGATGAGGTTATTGGTTTACACAAAGTAGTTGCCGATGAAAAGGGATTGGGGCTCAAAACCCTGATCAGTAATAATGTGCCTGAGTTTGTTATAGGAGATGATTTTCGTTTGAGACAAGTACTGTCAAATCTCGTATCCAATGCACTTAAGTTTACCAGGAAAGGAGAAGTAAAGGTTAATGTATTTGCTATTTCAGAAGAAAAAGGTAAATACCGGATTAAATTTGAAGTAATTGATAGTGGTATTGGTATCTCTGAAGAAAAACTGGACCGGCTTTTTAAAGAATACTCGCAGGTTGATTCTTCAATTAGCAGGGATTTTGGAGGTACCGGATTGGGTTTGACCATTGCAAAAGGGATCGTAAGCAAAATGAATGGGAAGATTGGAGTAGAAAGCGAGCAGGGAAATGGATCAACATTTTGGTTTATTGTTGACTTTAAGGAGGGAAAAGGTGAAAAATCTATGGCTACAGTTCCTGGTGCTAAAATGGAACAGGTAAAACTTGAACGGCAAAAAGCTTCGGAACAAAAACTGAATAATAAGAAAGCTAAAAATATAAGTAATAAACTGGCCATATTATTGGCTGAGGATAATCCAATAAACCAGAAAGTTACCCAGATTAATTTAAAAAGCCTGGGACATGATGTAGATATTGCTGATAATGGTAAAATAGCTTATGAAAAATATATTTCCAATCATTATGATATCATCCTTATGGATATCCAGATGCCCGAAATGGATGGCATGGAAGCGACAGTGAAGATCAGGGAATACGAAAAGGACAATCCTGAAAAAGGTAAGGCGAAGATCATAGCCCTTACTGCCAATGTGATGTCACAGGAAGCTGAAGCTTGTTATAAGATCGGAATGGATGACTTTATAAGTAAACCATTCAAACCAGAAGACCTGAAGAAAGCCATTGACGGGGAATGACCTTCTTTAATCCAATACAACAATTTTCTTTTCAATAGTATTTGAATCAGTCATTAATCGGACAATATATATGCCCTTTTCAATTTCTGTTGAAAACATTTCTTTTAACAAGAAAGAATGCGTTCCCTGTTGTAATTTCCCAAGGTCCTTCATGCCTGTTTTCCGGCCATTGAGATCATAAAGCGCTGCATTAACCCTTGATGTTTTTTTCAGTTCAAGCAAGACTTTCGATCCGGCGTTCACAGGATTGGGATAAATGGTGGCACTGGCAATTTCCTGCTGTGGTAATTCATTGATGGCACTTGCAATCAGCGCACTGTCGACCATAATGAAGACTTCATGTGTCTTGTTCTCTGTTTCAATGAATATGGTATCCTGGAGGAAATTTGTTGTAAGCTCACCAATAAGACCGATGATAACATTCAGTGTTAATGAATCACCAGGTTCCATTAAGTAAGGGAAAGTATTTATTGGCCATGGATATATGTCCCAGATAAAAGGATCAGCCCCATTCTGGTTTATATGGCTAATATAAATATTGGAATCTGATTCGTTTGAGACAACCGTTGATAGCCCTTCCAGACATTGAATGACTTCGGTAAAGACCAACGAATCTGGTTCCACCGTAATGTCCGGTATGGGGTAGATCACATTGAACACATGTGGATCAGGTGCTCCAATATAAGGATGGTTCTTGCTTCTACCTGATTCATCAGCAGCATGGAGGTAATATGCTACTTCTGAGCCAACAGGTTGAGATGGAATAGAACCTGTGTATGTATAATCTTCCTGATGAAAAAGAGGAACAGAGGTGAATGTACCGCCATCGACCTGGTAAAATACTTTAAGTGAATCAGGATATACCGGTTCATTGCTGTATGGAATAATATCTGCTGTCAGGGTAAAATTATCTTCCTGATGGACATCCCCGAGTAAAGGCATATGATACATATAAAGCATCCCAACATCAGCAACTCCCCTTGTTCTGCAGTGTAATGCATCGGTATTTTGCCAACCGTAACCACCATCATATACTCCAATCACTTCGTATCCAGGCATGGCTTGCTCATAAACCTGGATGGCTGCCTGATCGTTGGAGTTACCGGTTAGTGGGACAAAAACTTTTTTGTTCAGTATCAGTGAGTTGGTGTAGGGAGTGACCTGGCTTCCGCCCGGGGTGAAAACCCTGAATACTTCATAGGGAACCCCATAAGAGCTGATGCTTTGTTCAAAATAATCTGCAACATATTCGAAATCACTGTATCTTGGGTCACCTGCAGGAACCTGGCCGATGAGAACTTTGTCAACATCCAGGAATTTGCTCCAGCAATCAATATGTTTGATGTATTCTCCCAATGGGTCGGGGAGGATATGATAGGTATGTATTCCCAAGTAATTGTATACTTTATTGTTTATCTGAGATACGGAAAGTTGCGGGTTTTCTTCGACAACGAGGTCTGAGGAGGCAGCAATACCCATGCCGTCACACATGTAATTACCACCGGTCTGGATCAAATCCATTCCAAACAGTTGTATATCTAAATAACCTGCTACTTCTATTGGAATGTCGTTGTCATTGGGACGGGGCCTGTTATAAGGGAAGTTGGAAATTCCTACTTCATGATTGCCATTCACAACATACCAGGGACCATAATCCCTCGTCCAGTAAGAATCACTTGGTGCATGCATGAATTCTACATTATCCATGTTAACACCATAGGATTGGTATTGATTGTGGACAGTATTTTCCTGCGATTGGTTTGCGACAATGGTGAGAACAGTGCAATCTTCAGACATTTCTTTGATCAACGACATGGGAATACCAAAAGGATATCTGATAAGAACTGACTGCATATGCTCAAATTCTGCTACCATCCTGACAGGTCCGGCAGGGGGAAGGGTAGGATAGAAATCCCGCCCAATCTCGTCTTTTCTTAACTCCTCCTCCGGAGTCATGTGATGAGTGAGCTTTGTTGTTTGCTGGGCTTGTGAAAAATATACGGGAATCAGAAAGATCAACAATAACAGAAGCAGTTTGTAGTTTTTCATTTTTATGCTTTGATTATTTAGACAGTTCTGTTAATAATGGAGTTGCACAAAAATAAATTAAAATTCCGGATGAAAATATTATCTTTGTACAATTCAACCAGATAAAGAAATTTATTATGAATCTATACATATTACTCGGAATGATCGGCCCATGGCAAATCGTGCTTATTGTTGCTATTGTGTTGCTTCTTTTTGGCGGGAAAAAAATTCCTGAGCTGATGAAGGGAATAGGGAAAGGTACCAGGGAATTTAAAAAGGGCCTTTCAGGCGATGACGAAGAAAGCCAAAAGGAAAAAGACGGGGAAAAGGGAAAAGATGATGATAACAAAAAGATAGATAAAGAGTAATTCAGAATTTTTCATTTGAGAGGGCAGCCTGGTGGGGAAAGGAGTTTCCCTTGGCTGCCTTTTACTGTAGATTGACAAAACTAATATGCTAAAATCAATGTTGAAACTGCTTTCTAATGTCGCTTGTTCTTTGCTAATGATAGGCCCGTTTGCCGGAATGGCAGAATTGCCAAAAGAAGATTCGCTTTTGACCAATGATACAATCCATAGCAGGTTTTACCCAACCACATCACAGGGTTTTATTATTGACACAAACGATTACGGACAAATGCTCATCAAAGATTCCCCTATCCTTGGAATGCTTGACAGTCTTATTCACATCAAATATTTTTCTGATAAGCCATTTGTTACGGATACCAATACCCTGAATGTTTATGGTTTTGAGCCATTTGAAATCCCTGAATATGCTGATTCTGTTTACGCTTCAAGATTAGAAACCCTGAACGCCCAGACTCCTGTTGAGTTGGCTTTTAACAGGCAGGTAAAGAATTATATCCACTTGTATGCTGTTAAAAAAAGGGATCTCACATCACGGATACTTGGATTGGCTGAGTTATATTTTCCTTTGATTGAAGAGCAGCTTGATAAGCATCAACTGCCCCTTGAATTAAAATATCTGGCTGTGGTAGAATCTGCTCTTAATCCAATTGCTGGCTCACGTGCAGGTGCAAAGGGATTGTGGCAGTTTATGTATGGTACGGGAAAAGTTTATGGTTTAAAGGTAACTTCCTATGTAGACGAAAGGTTTGATCCTGAGCAATCTACCATTGCTGCTTGCGAGCATATGAAGGACCTTTATGATATTTATGGTAACTGGTCACTGGTGATGGCAGCCTACAATTCAGGTGCCGGAAACGTGAATAAAGCCATAAGACGCTCCGGCGGAAAGAAAAGCTACTGGGCCATTTGGCCATACCTGCCCAGGGAAACCAGGGGCTATGTGCCGGCTTTTATTGCTGTTACCTATGTAATGAATTATGCAACCGAACATAATCTTTATCCGGTTGATCCCGGTATATTATATAATGGTACAGATACCATCAGGGTGAAAGATGTGCTTTCATTTGATCAGGTACATGAAATGATTGGTGTTCCTGTGAGAGACCTTAAGTTTTTAAATCCTGCCTTTACCAAAGGGATAATACCAATTACTGAAGAAAAGAACTATTTCCTGCGGCTCCCTAAAAACTATATTGGCGACTTTATCAATAATGAAAAAAGTATTTATGCCTATAAAACCAGTAAAGGAATTGAAAGGGATAAACTTCTTGCAGAGATAAAAAAGTCCAGGGAAAGGACAACACATATAGTACGTAGTGGTGAGAATCTGGGCCTGATTGCCAGGAAATACAGGGTATATGTCAGCCAGCTTAAAGCCTGGAATAATTTGAGAAGTAGTATGATCTATCCCGGCCAGCGCCTGATCGTTTATCCTTCAGCGCCCTACAATTCTTCGGTAAAATATGCATCATCTTCTTCTCAATCCTCAGGTGGTGAATACCACATTGTTAAGCCGGGAGAAAATCTCGGGCTGATTGCTCAAAGATACCGCATTAGTATCAGTAACCTAAAATACTGGAACAATTTGAACAGTAATACCATTTATCCCAACCAAAAATTAAGGGTTAAGAAGTCATCTTCGATAGTTGCTAATTCAGGTGAATATGTATATCACACGGTCAGGAAAGGAGATACATTGTGGGAAATTGCAAAAGAGTATGACGGAGTTACTGTTCAGCAAATAAAGGCACTCAATAATATTTCAAATGCATACAGGCTGAAAGTTGGTCAGAAAATTAAGATTGCAGTAAAATCTTCCTGATATAATTATTAACTTTCAGGATCGTTTTAATTAAAATTATCCTGTTACCATGAAAATCAATTCAATTTTTCTTCTCTCACTTGCTCTGGCAATGGCCATGTTGTTGTTCCTTCCATCCTGCATTAATGAAGATCAGGGTAAGGACCGTTCAACAGGCAAAACAAATGAGATCCTTGTTGTTACTGATACTAAAGCTCAATGGAATGGTGCCATTGGTGATACCCTCCGGGCATTATTGGAACAGGAAATGCCTGGTATGCCTCAGTCAGAACCATTGTTTAAGGTCTTGAATGTTGAGAAAGATGATTTTAACAAAACATTTAAAAAATTACACAGTGTATTTATTGTACATATCGATCCTTCCTTTGATGAGCCACTGGTTGAGATGAAAAGGGATTTGTGGACATCCCCGCAGCAAGTTATCAAAGTTACTGCCCGCAATAAGGAATGGTTTTTTGCAATATTTAATCAGTACAAAGAAATATTCCTGAAAAAATTTAAGGACCTGGAAATCGAAAGGACAAACAAATATTTTCACATGGCCTCCAGCGTGAAGCTGAAACAAATCCTGATAAAGAAATTTGGGTTTTCTATGGAGCTTCCTGGTGGTTTTGCCATTGCCAGACAAACAGATGATTTTATCTGGCTCAGACAAACCATTCAAAAGGTAAAACAAGACGTGGAGATGGGCATTATTGTTTATAAACGTCCTTATCTCGATACCCTGGTTTTTCAGGAAGAAGTCATCCTTAATACCCGTGATTCTCTTACAAAAGTTCATATAGCCGGACCATCGGAAGGTTCCTACATGGCTGTTTCAACAGAAGTGGTTCAACCGGAAATAACAAAATCCAGGAATTTTAAAACAGGATATGTTGTTGAAACACGAGGCCTATGGAGGGTAGTTAATGATTTCATGGGCGGCCCCTTTTTAAGCTACACCTTTGTTGATCCTGAAAATGAAAATGTAATAACCCTGGATGGTTATGTTTATAACCCTAGCGGGATGAAAAGAAATTTCATCAGGCAACTGGAAGCCATGTTCCATACCATTGAGTTTGTAAAGAGGGAAAACAAATAGTCCCTTACTCTTTTTCTGTCTTCTCGTATATTACAGTGATATCACCAAGCCCGGTTTTGTTGATGTTGATGATCTGTCCATCTTTTATCTCACCAAGAGGCGAGAATTCTTTGGAAGCACTATTATCCAACCGGATTTTAATAAGGTCTTCATTCTTGTCGTATTTCCACCTCCCCGCAAAAGTGCTCCCCGATGCCATGACATTCATGGAGTTATTTTCATAAAATTCAAATGAATATGACATATACATGTTGATGGTTGTTTCCAACGCCTCCGGTTTGATGGAAGTACTGTCAATGCCAGCTATAACATCTATGGCTTTCCATGTACCAACGATTTGCTCTTTTGGAGACGTGCCACATCCTGAGATAAATATTACAAAGCTTAATAAAATGGTTAAGGAAAGATAAGTGGTTACTTTTTTCATAGGATTTGTATTGAAATGACAAAATTACAAAAACCATTTCAATAAAAAATTTAATCAAAAACTTGACAAATGAAAATTCATGTTGTATATTTGACCGCACGGTTAAATCAAGTAGTTAAATAAATTGGTTAAACCGAAAGTTTAAAATCTATAAATTATGACAGCACAGGATAAGAAAACGGAAGAGGTCATCATGAAGGCTGCCAGGAATGTGTTTCTGAAAAAGGGATATGATGGAACTACCATGCAGGAGATTGCAGATAAAGCAGGCATGAATAAATCATTGCTGCATTATTACTTCCGGAGCAAGGATAAATTATTCCAGGGTATTTTTTTGGATGTATTCAGGATGTTTATCCCCAGATTCAGTGAGATATTTATGTCTGATAAAAGCATTTTTGAGAAGATTGAGGAATTTTCAGATCACTATATTGAAATGATGATTCAGAACCCGCTTATGCCATCGTTTGTTTTAAGAGAGATCAGCACCAACCCACAGAGCCTGGTCGATGCCATGAAAGATATGGGTGCGAAGCCTGAGTTTATGATCGAAGCCATAAAAACTGAGATTGAAAAGGGGAACATTATTGAAATTGATCCCAGTCAATTGCTCGTTAATCTTATCGGTCTTTGTATTTTCCCTTTTGCTGCCAAACCACTCCTTAGCAGAATTCTCTTCAATAATGATGAAAAACTGTATGCAAAATTCCTTGCAGAAAGAAAAAAGGAAGTTCCAAAATTTATAAATCAGTCAATCAGAAAAAAATGAAACATTTATTGATCATTGCAGGATTGCTAGTAAATTTTGCCGGTTTGGGACAGGTGCCAGATAGTCTGACACTGGAACAATGTCATGAGATGGCGATCAACAATTTCCCCCTTTATGCACAGTATTCCTTACTTGATTCGAAAGAAGAAGTTCAGTTAAAAAGTCTGAATACTAATTATCTTCCTCAATTAAAGGTGAATGGCCAGGCTTCTTACCAGTCGGACGTTACAAAGGTGGATGTTGTCATTCCGGATATTGTTTTGCCTCCTCCCATTGATAAAACTATTACACCGGCACAACCGGAAACTCCTGATTTGTCGAAAGACCAATACAAAATTTCACTGGATTTGCAGCAGATGATCTATGATGGAGGGATTACATCACGGCAAAAAACCGTGGAAACCATCAACGCAAAAATAGAAAAACAAAAAGTGTCTGTTGACCTTTATGCTTTAAAAAGTAACGTGAATGAAGTGTTCTTCAATATTCTGCTTTTGCAGGAGAGCGAAAAACTGCTGGAAGTGCTAAAAGACCAATTGGGCAATAAATTGAATGAAATGGAAAGTGCTGTCGAGCATGGTATAGTGCTTCCTTCGGAAAGGGATATCCTGCAAGCAGAACAGCTTAAGATAGAACAGCAGATCACAGAAGTCAGTGAGAACAGGAAAGCAGCTTTCAGGATTTTGAGTGAGTTGACAACCACAGATATTTCTGAAAAGGTTGTATTGGTGGAACCCAGCTCAACGATTGAGAGTTTTGTGGCTTCCAACCTGCGTCCCGAGATGGCTTTATTTGATCTGCAAATGACAAAAGTCGATGCCTCGAAGAAGCTTATCACAGCAAAATGGACTCCAAAACTCGTTGGATTCGGTCAGGTGGGTTATGGACGTCCGGCGCTGAATTTTCTAAACGATGATTTCGATGATTTCTACATCTTTGGGGCCAGGCTCAGTTGGGAATTGTGGAACTGGAACAAAAACAAAAAGGATAAACAAGTTTTGGACATACAAAACAAAATACTGAATACCCAAAAAGAAACCTTCAATAAAAGTGTAAATATTGAAGCTGAACATGACATGGCCGAAATAAGAAAGTTTGAGGCATTAATGATACAGGACATGCAGATCATTGAACTCAGAGAAAGAATTGCCGGCACTGCTTCTGCCCAATTAGATAATGGTGTGATCACCTCAACAGATTATATTAACAGGGTGAATGAAGCAACACAGGCAAAGATCAACATGCAGACACATAAAGTGCAATTGTTGCAGGCCAGGATCAATTATCTCGCTACTATTGGCCAGCTATAACTAACTTTATTTTACATGAAAAGAGAAATCAATTCTAAACCATTATTTATCATGAAGAATATTATATACCTGATTTTGTTCGTCATCTTCCTGGTTTCCTGCAGCACTCAGAATGGGAAGTCGGATGCGTATGGAAATTTTGAGGCGGTTGAAGTCATCGTAAGCGCCCTGGCACATGGCAAGATCCTTGACTTGAATGTTGAGGAGGGAGATGTGCTGAAACAAGACCAAAATTTAGGGCTGATAGATACCACCGATCTGGCTCTAAAAAAGAAACAGCTTTTAAAACAGAAATCTGCCATTTCCTCACAAATGGCTACCGTCGACGCTCAGGCAAAGGTCCAGGAACAGCAATTAAAGAATTATCTTGTCGATCAGAAGAGAATTCAAAATCTCTTCCGGGATGAAGCTGCAACACAAAAACAACTGGATGACATTGATGGAGCAGTAGACCTTGCAAAGGCGCAAATACAAGCCACAAAAGTTCAAAAGAAGGGTATCCTAAATGAAATTGAAGCCATGGAAATGCAGATCCAACAGGTTGATGAGATGCTAAAAAATTGCCACATTGAAAACCCGGTCCGGGGAACTGTGCTTGTCACCCTCTCAGAGCAGGGTGAAGTTGCCAGCTATGGGAAACCATTGTATAAGATAGCCAATCTGGATGTTGTTAAATTAAAAGTTTACATTAGTGGTGACCAGTTGCCCAATGTAAAACTTGGCCAGGAAGTAGAGGTGCTTGTTGATAAGGATAAAAAGGCCAATAAAGCTATGAAGGGAAAGGTAAGCTGGATATCCCAGACAGCAGAATTTACTCCAAAGACCATCCAGACCAAGGAGGAAAGGGTAAACCTGGTGTACGCTGTTAAGGTTGACGTTGTCAATGATGGAACACTAAAGATAGGGATGCCCGGGGAAGTGAATTTTAAAACCATAGTTAATTAAATAATTGTTAACCAATAAATTGAATTATGAAAAAATCAGTATTCATTCTTTTAACTTTTATCGGGGTAGTTGGATTTGTAATGCCAACAGAAGCTCAGAAATATAAAGCCAACGATGTATGCGGTATCTGGCTGAACCACGACAAAGATGGCCATATAAAAATCTATCGGGATGGGGAAAATTTCCTGGGTAAGCTTATATGGATGAAACATCCCATCGATACCATTACAAATAAACCCAAGCTTGATAAGAATAATCCGGATAAAGCATTGCGGGACAGGCCCCTCGATGGTTTGATCCTTATTCGTGATTTTGAGTTTGATGCGGATGACGATGAATGGGAAGATGGGGAAATTTACGATCCTAAAAATGGTAAAACATACAGTTGTAAGATGGAGCTGGAAGATATGAATACTGTTGAAGTTACCGGTTACATCGGTTTTTCTTTCATTGGAAGGACTGTTGTTTGGACAAGGTTAAAGGATTCACCGGGACTTGAAAAACATCCTGATTAAAATTATGAATTATCCTGTTGCAATAAAAAATGTTTCCAAAAGCTATAGAAAGGTCAAAGCGCTCAGCAACATAAGCTTTGAAGTGAACAAAGGCGAGCTTTTTGGCATCATCGGGCCGGATGGGGCAGGCAAGAGCACCTTGTTCAGAATACTTGTTACATTGCTGAAACCTGATGAAGGTGAAGCATTTGTCGAAGGATACAATGTTGTAAACCAGTTCAAAGAAATCAGAAAGATCGTCGGATATATGCCAGGCAGGTTTTCTCTGTACCAGGATCTTTCCGTGGAAGAAAACATGAATTTCTTTGCAAGTATTTTTAAGACAACTGTAAAGGAGAACTATCATCTGGTGAAGGATATTTACAGCCAGATAGAACCATTCAAAACCCGTCTTGCCGGAAAGCTTTCCGGTGGGATGAAACAGAAGCTGGCCCTATCCTGTGCCCTGATCCATAGTCCAACGGTACTGTTCCTCGATGAGCCGACCACCGGTGTTGATGCTGTATCCAGGAAGGAATTCTGGGAAATGCTGCAAAGATTGAAGCAACAGGGCATCACCATTTTGGTTTCCACACCATATATGGACGAAGCGGGTTTATGCGACAGGGTAGCACTTATTCAAAACGGGGAGATCATGGAAATTGATTCACCGGAGGGTATTATTGGTAATTATACTAAAAACCTATACAAGGTTAAGACAGATAAAATGTTTGAGATCATCAATGATCTCAGGGATTATCAATATACTGATACGGCTTATCGCTTTGGCGATAGCATTCACTTTACCAGCAAGCAGGAAAACCCGGATAGTGATGAACTGCTATCATACTTGCAAGGAAAGGGCCATGATAATGTTCAAATAAATGAAATCAAACCGGATGTTGAAGATTGCTTTATGGCGCTCATGTAATTATGGAACAAAGGGAATCAATCATAGAGGCAATAAACCTGACCAAGAAGTTTGGGAATTTCGTAGCCAACGATAACCTGAACTTCATGGTCGGTAAAGGAGAGATATTTGGCTTCCTGGGTGCCAATGGTGCAGGGAAGACCACTGCCATTAAGATACTTTGTGGATTATCGCGACCTACCTCCGGCAATATCACAGTTGCAGGTTTTGATGTATACACAGAAAGGGAAAAAATTAAAAAAAATATTGGCTATATGAGTCAAAAATTCTCCTTGTACGAAGACCTTACTGTATTTGAGAATTTTCGCTTCTATGGAGGTATTTATGGTTTATCCAAAAAGGAGATCAGGGAGAGGACAAATTATTTCCTCGATAAACTTGGGTTGATGGAATATAAGGATAAAGTGATCAATGAATTACCCCTGGGCTGGAAGCAAAAACTGGCTTTTTCTTTGGCCATCCTGCATAAACCACGCATCGTATTTCTGGATGAACCAACAGGAGGCGTTGATCCAATTACACGAAGGCAGTTTTGGGATATGATCTATGAAGTTGCCAATGATGGGATAACAGTTTTTGTAACAACTCATTATATGGATGAAGCAGAGTATTGCGGCAGGGTGTCTATCATGGTAGACGGACGCATTGAAGCCCTCGACACACCGGAAACATTGAAGAATAAATATGAGGTGGATTCTATGGATGGGGTATTTTTGAAGCTTGCAAGGAAGGGGTAGAGAGCAGAGATGTCCTTCGGCTTCGCTCAGGATAATCTTTGTGAATCTGAGTAATCTCCGCCTTCGCTAAAGCTTCGGGAGATAAATTTGGTGAAAAACTATAAGAGAAACGGACAAATTTTGCAAAATCATCCGGAACCAGGGACCATATAAAAAATGATAATATAAACAATGCGAGGATTTGTTATAAAAGAGTTTTTTCACATTTTCCGGGATTACCGTTCAATGCTGATCTTGTTTGGTATGCCGGTGGTGCAGGTCCTGCTTTTTGGCTTCGCGATCACCAATGAAATAAATGACGCAGAGATTGCAGTCCTTGACTATTCCAAAGATAATATCACACAGGAAATTACCAATAAGATTACATCCTCCGGGTATTTCATCCTCAACAAAAACCTGGAACATGAGGGTCAGGTTGCAGAAGAATTCAGGAAAGGGAACATCAAAGAGGTGATCGTTTTTGAGGATAATTTCGCAAAGAAACTTGAAAAAAATCACAGTGCTCAGATCCAGATCCTTTCAGATGCTTCGGATCCCAATACTGCCAATTTGCTGACCAGTTATACATCTGGGATCATTCGTAATTACCAGCAACAAAAATTCAGTGAATTCAGTCTTCCTGTTGAGATAAAGCCGGAGTCGATCATGTTATATAACCCTGAGCTGAAAAGTGTCTTTATGTTTGTTCCTGGTACCATCACCATCATCCTGATGCTGGTTTCAGCAATGATGACATCAATTTCTATTGCAAAGGAGAAGGAAATGGGGACCATGGAAGTGCTTCTGGTTTCTCCTTTAAAACCATGGCAGATCATTGTAGGGAAAGTAATGCCTTATGTACTGCTCTCCTTTGTCAATGCCATAACAATCTTATTGATGGGTTTCTTTGTTTTCGGCATGCCGGTTCAGGGAAGTGTGATACTCCTGCTTTTGGAAAGCCTGTTATTCATCGTGATGGCCTTATCGCTGGGTATCTATATTTCCACCGTATCCAGCTCCCAGCAAATTGCCATGCTGCTTTCCATGTTTGCTTTGATGCTGCCGACAATCTTGCTTTCAGGGTTTATATTTCCCATCGAAAATATGCCGGAGATCCTTCAGTGGATCAGCCACCTCATGCCCTCAAAATGGTTTATCATCATTGTTAAGGACATTATGCTGAAAGGAGTTGGTATCCTGTATGTCTGGAAAGAAACCCTTATCATCATCTTGATGACGGTGTTTTTTATTTTCCTTTCTGTTAAGAAGTTTAAAATCAGGCTGGAATAATCTTATAGCGAAAAATGAGGACCATCATCTACATATTACAAAAGGAATTCCTGCAAATTTTCAGGAACAGGACCATGTTGCCCATCATCTTCATTGTTCCGATCCTGCAGTTGCTTATCCTTTCGTATACAGCCACTTTCGAGATTAAGAATGTTGATCTTGTGGTGGTTGATATGGACCAGAGCATGGAATCAAGGGATCTGGTTGGTAAGTTCAAAGGATCTCCATTTTTTACCATAAAGGATTACACTTTTTCATATATGGAAGCTGAAGAATCGCTGAAAACCGGACATGCTGATCAGATACTTCGTATTCCATTAAATTTTTCTAAAAACCTGGAAAGGAGCAAAGAGGCAGCCATTCAGGTCACCACCAATGCCATCGACGGAAGTGCTGCCAGCCTGGTTAATGCCTATGCCATGTCCATTATTATGGATTTCAATAAGAACATCGTTGTTCAAGACTTGGGATTGTCGGGTGATCCTGAACCCATTAAAATAACTTCCTCTTTCTGGTACAATCCTGAACTGGATTATATTACCTATATGGTACCAGGCATTCTCGTTTTGCTGGTTACCATCATTGGCATGTTCTTGTCCAGCATGAATGTCGTCAGGGAAAAAGAGATCGGGACCATCGAGCAAATAAACGTCACCCCGATTAAAAAATACCAGCTTATCATCGGAAAGCTACTCCCGTTCTGGATCATTGCACTTTTTGAGCTGGCCTTTGGTTTGCTTATAGCCAGGTTGGTATTTAACATACCCATCCTGGGAAGCATTGGCCTTATATTTTTTGTTGCCATGATATACCTGCTTGTAGTTCAGGGATTAGGCCTACTGGTGTCAACCATGACCAACACCCAGCAACAGGCCATGTTCATCAGCTGGTTTTTTCTGGTCATATTTATTATGATGAGTGGGTTGTTTACACCCGTAGAGAGCATGCCCATATGGGCACAGTATATCAATAAAGCCAATCCAATTGCATACTTCATTGAAATGATCCGGATGATCATGCTTAAAGGATCTCTTCTTCAGGATATCCAGAAACCCTTGATGGCATTGGGCATTTATGCCACTATTTCTTTAACCCTGGCCACCTGGAGATACAGGAAGGTTGCCTGATGATTAATTTTTCCTGATCACAAAACCATGTTGTTCTACCATCCTTTCATCTGGTGGGATAGAATAGATCCAGGTCATAATGCTGTTCACTGTTGGTTTTTCCAGGAATGGATAATCCTTTTTCGTGAAAACAAAGATCAACAAGTTAAATTCCTGTTCTTTGCCCTGGTTTCCAAATTCAATGATGTAGCCCCGTTCATCAAACAGGTCGCTGATGGGAAAATTGTAAGCTTTTCCTTTTTCAAATAGTTTATCCTGGCGTTCATTAAGTACTGGATTGGCCATGTTTTTATAAGGATACAAGACGTCAGCTCCAACTTCTGTAACATTGAATATTTTCAGGTAGCCGTCCTTTAAGGGTGTGAACTTAAACCGCATGAACTCGCCTTCATCATAAAACTCATCTATGCCTTTCACTGTAAAGCGGAAGGATCGGTCGCTCTTTTCTTTATGCTTAAATACGGTTGCATCGATCACCACTTCTACGATCATATTTCCGTCTTCATCAAAGTCTTTGGACTCGTCTAAAATTTCGTTGACCATTACTTCTCCTCCTGTCTCAGTGGAGGTAAAACCCTGGAAGATTTCCCGGAATCTTTCATTGTCTTCGAACTGGTAAAGAAAGTCGCTGACCTGAATCGTTTCAGAAACACCCGCTTTGTTCAGGGCTTCCCTTTTCGCTTCTTCAATGGCTTTTCGCTTGGTTTGCTCTGGTGTCAGGTCACGGGAGATGTATCTCCCACTGGCTGTCAGGTTTACTTTTTTTTGGGCTTCAGCAACCACACTGAACATTCCCAGGAAAATAACCAATATTAATAGTCTTTTGGTCATAATATGCTAATTTTTACAGGCTTTTGGCCGTTGCAGTTTGGAATCCTTTTCAGTGTTTCAGGAAAAATCAATGGAAAGTCCAGCTTTCCCATTCATTCTGTACGTTTACACTTACATTGACTTTAGGGTCCTGTTCTTTTTGATTCACCTTAAGCGATTCCAGCGACACTTTTTGTGTGATATAGTCGGCCAAGTCGCCGTATGAAACATCTCCTTTTGTATCCTGCAGCTTTTTCAGCAGGTAGTATGTGAACATACCGTGTTCCATTTCCTTGTATGGCAATGCTGATTGTTCTCCGGTGCTGGCGGTAAACACCACCATACTCCCGGTGATCATGTTTTCTTTGGGTTTAACCTTCACGCCTCTTGCAGCAAGCAATCCGGCCTCACGGCCACCACCGCTGAAACATGCATCCAGGAATACTGTAACACGTTTGGCTTCTGCTTCGGAAAACTTCCTGTAAACTTCGTTCAGTGGAACGGCAGCGCTAAGGTTAGTGCCGGATACGTCGACAGGGATCAGATAGGGTTCCCTGCTGTTTTCATCAGGAAGGCCATGTCCTGCATAGAAGAAGATGATCTCTGCCTTGCCGGGGGTTTTGGCAGCCAGTTTAGACACAAGGTCGAGTTTTTGAAGCATCTCTCCGGCCGTGGCATCGGTGAGCAAAAAACAGTTGCTTTCCTCAACTCCCAACGTTTTCATGGCATATTCCCTGAACATTTTTGCATCGGTACGGGCAAAGTCAACATTGGATTCCGTAGCTATTCCCCGCTGGTATCTGCTGTAGTCTTCGTTGCCAATGATCAATGCATACCGGTATGGATGTTTTTTCCTTACCATAGGTATGTTTTTGTCTACATCGGCAGAAAGTGAGGCTATGGCGATTGTAGGAGCGGCTGTTTCCTGACCGCTGATAACCACCTCATTCCTGGCAATAAGTCTTTGCTCGAGGCTCACTGATAAAGTGGTATCACGTGAATACCTGCCGTAAGATTCTGTAATATCAACCAGTACAGGTATTTTGTTTTGTGTGTACCTTCTGTTGGCCGTGAAAGTGAATTCCAGCTTTTTAGAAGCTCCCGGCTCCATCCTGCCAAGGTCGAAGGAAGACCATTCGCTGAGCGGAAAGCAGTTGGCATTAGGGAAACGGAATTCGGTGGTTACATCTTTTGCGTCACCTTTGCCTACGTTTTGTACGATGATTTCCAGGACGATGGGATAGTTCAGCTTGATCATACCACCATCCTCCGTGCTGAAGGCAGCATCTGCAACAATGACTTTCGGTGTGGAGAATTTCCTGGATTCCAGTTTCATAAATAGTGGATATGCATCAAAGCCCCTTTGCTCAATCACATCTACCTGGAACTCTGCAAACCCGTTTTCAAGTCCCAACTCGCCTGTTATGGGTATGCCCACCTGTTTAGTTCCGTTTGCCGGGATGTCACCCAGACTGATAACTTTTTCAAAACCCAGTCCGCTGACTGTTTGTTCCTTGAGGCTTGTTTTCACTTTTACATCCTTTGCTGTTCCTTTTCCAATATTTTGAACAACGAAAATGATGTTACAGGATTCACCGGCATCGATGAAGTTGTTTCCGTTTTCGTCGACGAACTTTTCTCCGGTGATGATCAGGTCAGGCAGTTCTTTGATATAGGAGCTGGCGGGGGAATCCGATTTGACAGAAATCCTCTTTCGGCTGCTTTTTCCTGACATCACCTGTCCGTCAACCGTGCCAGACAGCCAGAAATACGATGAGAAGTTTTATTTTCTATGGTGCTGATTTATGTTGTAGTTTCTTAGAATCTAGTGGATCCCTACCATGGGCGCTTTTGTGTACCGGGATTATAATATCACCTGCGAGGCAGCAGTTTTCCTCCTGTTCCTGGTAGTTCCTGTTCACTTTTCCAGCTTGTGGCAAAACCAGTCCAGAGAGAATATCCAGCTCCAGACGTTGATGGCCAGGATGCTGAGCATTGGATGCAAGGTACGCTGGGAATCTTGTGCATTGTATAGGTCATCCCTTGTTGCAGGATCACCTTCTTTTTCTGTAATCTTCCATGTTGTTGTGTTAACTGTTCATAATGATGGCACCGGCTACCATGCCATCCTTACACCGATCAGCCAGTAAGCTCCACCGCTCTTTATGCAACAGTATTGCCCATCCCAGCAAAAGTGAAGTTAGCGCCGAAAAGGCCATACAGCCAATTACACTGACCTTCTGTCTCCTTTGACTTTGGTTCTTCAGTTTGAGCAGGTTTTGCAGCCCCTGCAAGGCTTGATTTTCCCATCACCTCCAAGTACAAATATCTCTTCATCTGCGCACATTATCGGCAGCCATATCCCAGACGATCCGGGTTGCCTTTGGCTTCCTTTCTACCCCGTTTCCAATATCGCCTGTAATAGAGGTAGGCATTTTTCCGCTAGAGGCTTTGTAGATCTTGACCCAAAATGTCGAATGTCTCGTTCGACTTGTAGTTGATTATGTCATAAACGATAACCAGGGTTTCCATCCCGTAAAACCACAAGAAAAGGGTGATTCTTCGTTGGACTGGGCAAAGATAGAGTAGGGTAAACAATAAAAACAATATTGCTATAGTAAGTTTATGGAATAGTGTCTTCATGAGAAAGCTATTTAATGTCAGCGTCTTCCTTTTAATTATTTTACTTAACGGTTCGGCAGATTTTGTATTCCTTGTGTTCTCCGAAGGTCTTTCTCAACAGGTATAATCCCACCGTATCCAATAGAGAATTCCTCTTCACCTTTCTGGTTGGTGATATATCCCTTGATGACCCAGTTTGCTGATAGAATATTCCCCGGGATATTGAAACCCAGTTCGCCTCATCCGGTGAGTAGGTCGCTCTTATGATCGCTCATAGATCAACTCTAAAAGAATGTGTAGAGTGCTTCCGGTTGGTTAACCACGTGTGGGCAAACCCCAAACTAGGGTCCTTGTAGTGTTAACTGGACTGAGTTGGCAATGTATATTCATTCCAGGTGTGTGAGCGCCGTGGCATCAGGAGCAAGTGGCGCAACAATCCATTCACTATTGGTCAGAGGGCCTTGCCAGACCACAAGAAAATATTCCATCCCCGGGTCAGGATCCCAGGCATAAAATGCTATTCTGGTTGTGTTAAAACCTTGAAAATCAGCGATTACAGACGCAGGGACGCGGATGGCTGCATCAAAATTTCCACCGCCGGTCCTGCCAACACCTGATTGGGCATCTGCTCCAACATAATATGAAAACCATCTTGGATTTGGCGTTGATCCGCCTGAAGTGACAAATTCTACCGGCGATCCATAAACCCGGCCTTGTGTTGTTTCCATATATGCCCGTATATAATATTTGGTGCCTGCTGTTAATCCATCAATATTTATTTGAAACTCTCCTGTACTTCCCGGGCTACCATTGAAGTAGTATCTTGGTCCATCAACTTCTGGTATATTGGGAAAAACATCATAGCAAAAACCATATTCAGAAACAATACCGTCGCCCATATCGGACACGATGCCATTGGCAGTAGCACTTGTTGTAAATACAGGATCAGGCGGGTTGGTTACCACATATGGTACCCTTTCCATGTCGATCTGTTTGCAGGCCGTAAACATCAAACCCACAGCAAACAAGCTTATCAGTAATTTTCCAGGTAAAAGTCTTTTCATATCATATTAGTATTAAAATCCTTAAATCTCCCAACCCCCTAATCCCTAATCCAATATATCCTCTTTCAGGTTCATCACCTTTTGCGAATGATCGGAGTCATAATCAAACAAAAGATCACCTGATTTTTTATAAAGCCTGACAAAGTTGAGATCGTACCAGACTATCATTTTTCCGACGACAATTCCACCCAGAACATCCACCTGGGCATCGCCGCTATCAAAGTTCAACACCTGGATCCTGGCGCCGTTGCTGATTTTTACTTTGTCGATATTTACGGAACTTCCATCTGAGGTTTGTATCTTAACAATTCCGTTATCATTCACAATGAAATTGATCTTACCCATATTATCATAGATCGAGCTGTAACGTTTCTTAAAGTTGGGATTATATCTGTCGAGTGCCAATTGCGCATCCCTGCCGGAGATCCTGTATCCTGAATAATTCATCAGGTTGGTGACGGCAAACAAACCGGCGATCGTGCGTTCATAGTTTTGTTTGATCAGCATATCGTTTTCTGATTTCAGGCTTTCTACCGGGTTTACTACCTTACCTTCGGCAAAGCTGGCGGTGGTGTAGTTCATGCCGGTTGTTCTGTTGAAGGCACCCGCGAAAAAGATCTTTCCGCTTGGATCCGTTTTCAGGCCATAGTTACGGAAAGCTTCATTTTCATTAAACAACTGATTTTTCTCATGGGTTCCGTTGGTGTTGAACCATGTTACATAACTCAGATAGGTATCCTGATGGTATCTATCCAATCCTGCTTTTTTGGCCCAGATCAGCCTGCCAAGAGGATTATATTTGGCCACCATCACGTCGCTTTTGTTTTCGCCGGCAGTTAGCATCAGGTCTGCTTCTCCAGGACTTACTCTTCCATTAAAAGATCCGGAAGCTACAAGGAAACCGTTCGGATCCATTGCCACCGCAAATCCTGTGGATTCGCCATCACCGCCAAAGACGTCTACCCATTCCACATTGCCTTCAGCGTTATACTTTACCACGAACATCCTGCGGCTATCTTCGGGACCTTCAAAATCACGACCGTCAAAATTGGCTTTTCCTGTTACATATCCCGCAAGGTAAGCGTTGCCATCGTTATCAATCACAATATCATTGAAATTACCACCACGGTGTCCGTTGGATTTCATGGCCAGGTCCCAGAAACGGTCGGCCTGTTCTTTCATGTATCTGATATTAAGCCGTTCGATCACTTCCGCGTCAGCGTTTCGGTACTCAGGCATGGTCATGCCAAGGGGTGCATTGATGTAGGTGGGGTCAGCAATCATATATTTTTCGTTCTTGAATACCAGGAAATCTCCTTCCACCGGGTCAGTCATATGTACCGCTGTGGCAACGTGTCCTGAATATGCAAGCCCGACGGATTTCATGTCAAGCAACTCAGAAATCAGATACGCAAACAGGGCCGAACGATCTTCACAGTCAGAATAAGGATAATGAAACACTTCGACGGGGAAGAAAAACTTTTCCTTGCCAAACTGTTCTTCGTCGATCTTGTATTCAAATGCGTTCTGAACGAAATTCAGGAGGTAACTTACAGCCTGGACCTGCGTCATATCAGCAATGACGGGCATCATGGCCTCAGCAATGGATTCCTTTGATTGCGCATCCATGGCAGCGTTGAAGTATACATTGATATCAACAATGGGATAATCACTGTAAAAATTTATGAGGTTTTGGTTGTAAGCAACATCCAGGTTGAGTGTTTTATTATTGTATGTGAAGTTGATCTGCCTGTTTTTTGGAGCCGGTGCAAAATTCAGGGCATTGTATATGTTGAAGTCGATGATCTGATTGGCATCAGGAAGATCTTTTTCGTAAGTGAAGAGCTCGTCGCCCTGTATATCATTCATGAGGTAATAAGTCTGTCCGCCCAGCGCAATGAACCGGTTAAAATAGATTGTCTGGTAACTTGGAACCAGCAGGCAGATCTCTTCCCCTGAATAAGCTACTTTTACCTTGTAACCTGATTGAAGCATGAGAAACCACTGCATCAGCCTTGCAGAATTCACCGAGTTCGGGTAAACAGATTCAGCTACTTTCCCTGTAAGCTGGTAATACGCCCAGTCGTTGAGGTTCATTATAAACTTATCCTCAAGAAGCTGGTTGATAAGAGAAGAATAGCCGGTGTTGCTCAATGTTTCGAAAAAGGCGCTAATAGTGTTTGAGTTCATTTGCCCGCCACCGTTGAAGGTAGCGAGATCTTCTTCCCATTCGTATGTCAGGTGGTTTCCGTAAAACTCTGTTTCGTAAGTGTAGGGATTGCTGATCACAACCTCCGATTTCATCACCCTTGGCAGGATGGTCTCTTTTTCCGGGTCGGCTTGTATTTGCAGTACTTTGTCGATGGTTGGCATCTTGCCCAATGGTTCCCTTTCCACCTGCTCAGGCTCGAATTTGGGCATGAGATCAGGCTTTGGACGCTCAATGGGCTTTCGCTCCTTGAAGAGGTTGAATTGTTCCCATTCCTTCTTCAGGTAATCGGCATACTCTTTGTCACGTTGTTCAACGTAATTATCAAATTCCTTTTGCATTTTTTCCAGGAACTCCTTTTGCTTTTGTTTCATGTCCTGGAGTTCCTGCTGTCGTTGTTTCTTAAACTCTTCAAAGGTCTGGGCTTGTGTGCTGATGGACAGAACCATTGAAAGTAAGATCACAAAGACTGATATTGATTGTTTGATTTTCATGGCTTATTCATTTAGAAAATTAACATTCACATACATCCTGTTTTCCAGGATGCTGACTTTATCCAGCCTGAAGTATTGCTGGCTGCGGGTAATTTCCCTGTTCAGATTTTTTGTTGTGGAGGAGTGGTAATCTCCGGTTGTCTTAACCTTGGTGGCATACATCTTGGCCTGTATAAAAAGATGTTTGAAGAAAGCTTCGACATAGGCATTCCATAATCCGTCGGAGAGATAGGAAACATGGGAATTGCCGGGCTCTTCTTCAACAGTACTTTTATACCTGAGTGTGTAGGAGGGTGGTGCAATCTTTTTTCCTTTAAAAGAGGAGTTCACTTCATAAGCCTTTTGCACCCGGAGGCTTATGAAATTAAAATTGTCTGTTCCTTTTTTTAATCCGGACTTATTTTCGCTGCTCAGCTCTATTCGATGGTTTACTTCATAGCGGCTGTTATCCCGGATCTCAGAGCTAAGGCATTCACCAATGCTGATGAGTGTATCTGTTGCATGGTTGGGTTCAGGCGTATATTTTACCAGCATCATGGTTTCGCCATAGCGGTTTACAGTGTCAGCAAGGATCTCAATGTCCACACTGTCATAAGTTAATGCAGAGGTGATCATATAGAAATCAATGTACTTGCCTGAAATATCTTCAGCCTGGTTATTGATGCGTTCATTGATGAAATAATCAGACATGTGCTTAACAACGGATGCTTTTTGAATGGCCAGCATCGATTTGGCCCTTAAAAGGGCAAGTTTCCTTCCTTCTTCCCTCGCCATAAAGGGATCAGAAATGCCCACAGCATAAATGATGCTTGATCCGGAATTGGGTATTGAAGAGAAGAAATCAGGTAAAGGTTCAGGATTGGTAACCATGTAAGGTGAGTCGGTTTCAGCCATGGGCTCACTGTATTCATCCAGTTCTGAATGAAATGTTTCCAGGAAATTCTTGTAGTCCTTATAGGTATTGGAGTCTTCTTCCTGTGAGAAAACCCACAGGTTACATGTTAGCAACAGCAGGCAGATGATGGGTGCAACTTTCATAACGGAAAACAGGATATGGATGGAACTTGTGGTTTAGAGATGAAGCTGTCTCAAACCCTGAGTTTTTTTCTGGTATCTCCGGATCTGAAGGGTCAGAACCAAAGCCATGTACAGAAATGATGCAAAGATTTTGAGACAGCTTGTCAATGTTCAGACAGAAAAGATTAATAACCCTTCTGTTGTTCCATTTTCTCCATTTCTTCGTTGAAAGTTTCTTTGAACTTTTCGTAGTCGTAATCGATCTTCAACTTGGCATCGGAAGGAAGACGCTGGTTCATGGCTGACATGATCTCGTCACCGGCCAGTTCAATAGCGATGTACGTTTTGTATTTGCCTTCGGTAGTCTTGGTAAGCTTTTCGCAGATTGTTCGGATTCCATTGAGTTTCTGGTTGACTACTTCCCTTGAAAGGCCTTCATAGCGTTCTTCAACTTCTTCGACATTGTTAAGCTCCCTTGAGTTTACATAATTGTCGAAGGTTGCCTTGAGTGTAGTTTCGATGAATCCTGCAAGATCAGCTTTGGCATTGCTGAGTGCTTTCTTCTTTGAAACAGCCTGGTCGAGGCTTTCTCCTACCTGACTTGCCCTGAAATACTCATTATTGGTCTGAAATTCAGGACCTGAACAATGTTGCGTAATTTCCACCTCCCCTTCCGGTGAAGGAGCGTCCTTTTTTGATTTACAACCCTGAAAAACAACGCCGGTCATGGCTATAGCCAGGGCAATCACTGAAATCTTGGTAAATGATTTTTTCATAATTCTGCTTTTTAAAAAATTTTAAACAATGGTTCCAATTTTTAATTGCTTGAAACGCAGGGTTTAGATAAGATAATGTACTCGTAAATTTAGTAATTAACAACTTCTGACGACACAACTAAATTACTAAAATATTTTTAAAATGTAAACAGGAATTTATTTTATGCATGGAATTTATTAAAATCCCGGATAAGGATAAAACAATTATTCAATCAGAATGTATTTGTTTGTCACTTCTTTGTTGCTGAATTTCAAATGAATAATGTAAATTCCGCCAGGCAGTCCATCCGGGAATATTAAAGAATGGTTTCTTTTTACGAAAACGTTAATTTTTTTTCCGTGGAGGTTATAGACTTCAATCCGGAGGGGTATGGGTGAGGAACGGAAGTTAGCAATACCCTTTCCGGGATTTGGCCAGATGCTGAATAAGGGTTCTTCAATTTCATCCAGATACGTATATAGGGAATCGTTGCACACTGTTTTTTCTTCTCCAAAAAGGTACCGGTGCCTGGCAGGAATGGTAAATTCATTGGTGTCACTGGGAATACCGATGGGTGGCCAGGGGTCGGTTATGTCCCAGAACAAGGGAACGGAATTCCTGTAATACGAAGAATCTTCCAGGTTATTGGTCCCTTCAGGATGGATGATTCCTTTCAGGTTGTTGCCGTATTCAAAATGTTCTTCTCCAGACAGGAAATAATTTCCAAAGAGGATCTCATTGTTTACCACTTCATTTCCGACAAAATTCTGGTTGTTGGTTTGGGTTGTATCAGAAAACGTCATGATGATGCCATAAAGCTCTGTGCGGTTCCTGAACATGGTATTCCACGGACCGGAAGGTCCCCAGTAGTGGTCTATGATGATGTTTTGCACGATGTTTCCTTCAAAAAGGTTGGCAAAGGCATAATGACCATGCAGGGAAATATCACCGGAAAAATCATGTACCGGTTCTGTACGGTAAGGCTCAATGGAATAATTGTAGGCAAATACATTTCCATTTGCTCCGGTTTTTACCATGAGTGCGTGTCGCAGGTGTTTCAGGATGTTGTTTTCAATGAGGCATTGTCCGGTATGCATATTGAGGGTGATGCCATAACCCCGTGTGCCGGATCCATCGTAATCAAAAGCATGGTGAATATAACATCCTGAGATCTCAACATTGGTTGATCTGGTAAGGTATATATGGCTTCCAACACTTTTGTTGCTTTCAACTCCTTTAACCCAGCAATTTGAAGCGAATCCCATGTAAATGTTGTAGCCAACACTTTGTGTTGAATTGTCCAGCCTGCTGATTTTCAAGCATTCGATTCCAATTTCATGTGCAGGGGTGATGGGGCGTATCTCCGGATCAAGGTTGCTTTCGTAATTTGCGCGAAGCGGATTTTTAATGATCAAAGTATCACCCGATAAATGGGTGATGAATACCATTTGTCCAACCGCATATTGTCCCCAGGAAATGGGATTGGTGTCCCATTCTCCATTCTTTTGTCTTAATTCAGCGTACTGAGATCCGGTGAAAGATGCAGGATCTTCAACAACGATCTTATATGAGCCCTTTTCAGGATTGTTTACAACCGTTGAAAAATCTCCTGGTTGGCCTTTTGAGATGGCAAAGCAGTTATGTCCTTCCCCTCCGAGGTGAAACACAAAATGAGTGAGGCTGGATGATTCTCCACGAATAATGGCACTGTCGGGCATGGTTATGGTTGAATGGAAAAGATATGTTCCTGGTGGAAAATATACCACACCACGGTATCCATTCAAAGCATTCAAAGCATCCCCAACGGCATCTGAATTATCTGTGAGGCTATCACCAACAGCACCAAAATCCGTGGCATCAAGAATAAGGTCCGGATCAGGATTATTTCCTTCATAACCTGCAATGTCCCAGTCAACCCTTCTCTCCGGATCTATCACCTGGGCAGGAAGAGCAAGAGGAAAGAGGTAAAAGAGTATCAAAAATAAAGATGTACAATAAAATTTCATGAATAAGCCTCCGGCTGCCAGTTATAACTATGGGATTTGTTTCTGGATATAAAGGTAATGAATTGCTGATAATTCTGTGGTGGTTGGTAATTGATTGGGCGGTTGTTGGTGAATGCATCGGAACAGATGAAAGATCGCAGATCGCAGATTGATCTGCGATCTTTTGTTTTGCAGGAGATCACAACAAATCCCGGAAGTTAGCAAATCTGAAACAACCTGATCCTGTATACTTCC
>JAGYLD010000001.1 GCA_018401355.1 Bacteroidales bacterium | reverse complement strand
AGAGTCCAGAATCCAGAATCCCTTAGAGTCCAATTTCAAACAACTAAATCTTTATCTGCAAACTACCTCTTCTCCAACCCCACCACATTCTCCACATGCTGCGTATGCGGGAACATGTCCACGGGTTGTACGCCGGTAATTTTGTATTTTTCGGCCAGGATGGCGAGGTCGCGGGCCTGGGTGGCGGGGTTGCAGGAGATGTAGACGATCCGACCGGGTTCAATATCTAGAATTTGCCGTATGACCTTTTCAACCATTCCTGCCCGGGGCGGGTCGGTGATGATGACATCCGGTTTTCCTGTTTTCCTGACGAAATCAGGATTCAGGTTCTTTGCAATATCCCCGGAATAAAAGCGCGTATTGTTGATCTTGTTCAACCGGCTGTTTTTGCGGGCATCCTCAACGGCATCTTTCACGTATTCAATACCATGGACTATTTTCGCATTCCGGGCAACAAAACTGGAAATGGTTCCTGTTCCGCAATAGAGGTCATAAACAACTTCAGTACCTGAAAGCTTTGCAAAATCAAGTGCTTTCCTGTAAAGTTGCAAGGCCTGGGTAGAGTTTGTCTGAAAAAATGATTTGGGGCCGATCCTGAATTTCAGGTCGTCAAGGTCTTCAGTGATGTATGGTTCGCCTGCAAAATGGATGATGTCAAGGTCGGAAAGGTCAGGATTTCTTTTGGTATTAATAACGTAATGCAAAGAGGTGATTTCAGGGAAGCTGGTCTTCAGATATTCCAGGAAATCCAGGATGTCTTCCTGCCGGTTTTTATTCACCACCAGGATGACCATAAGGTCACCGGTGCTTGAGTTTCTTATGACAAGGTTTCGCAGGAATCCTTCCCATGTTTTCACATCGTAGAATGTTAATTCTTTTTTCAGGGCATAATCCCGGGCGGCGAGCCGTATTTTGTCTGAAGGTTCTGCCTGGAGATGGCATTCATCAAGGTCAAGGATCCTGTCAAACATTCCCGGAAGGTGGAATCCGAGTCCATTTTTGTTTGGATTTGCATCAAGATCGCTTTTGTCTACGAACCATTTCCTGTTAGAAAAAGTAAACTCAAGCTTGTTCCTGTAATAGTATTTGTTTTCAGATGCCAGGATGGGGTTGATCTCAGGCAGCTCAAGATGGCCGATCCTCCGGAGGTTATCCTCCACCTGCTTTTGCTTGAAAAAAAGCTGGTGGTGATAGTCCATATTTTGCCACTTGCAGCCACCACATGCACCAAAATGCTTGCACAGGGGATCGGTCCGCTTGTCTGAATATTGATGGATATTGACAATCCTTCCTTCGAGATAGTTTTTTCTCTTCTTGATGATGCGCACATCACAAACGTCACCGGGAACTGCAAATGGCACAAAAACCACTTTGTTTTCTGTCCGGCCTACAGCTTTTCCTTCTGATCCTGCATCGAGGATACTGAGGTTTTCTATGATCACGGGATTTTTCTTCATAACTGGGTTGGCAAAGATAAGAAGTTTGATTATCAAATGGAGGCCTTTTTCAGTGTATGCTTGTGTTTCTCTTTTATTAATGATAGAGAGGATCATAATACTTGTCTGAAAAGAAGGTGCTAAGAAAATTTTCACTAATTTCGTTATTTGATATAGCCAGAAGCTGGTAAGCCATTGAAAAGAACTTTTGGAATATTGTTGCTCATAATTATGACATTTCCCCTGGGCATCCTTTATTTATCTTATCATTATGAGAGAGGGATCATCAGGAGGGAGGTCAGGGCAATGCTCTTTGCAGGAATGGACCGGGATAAGCTGGTCGTTCTGTCGTTCAGTCTGCAGGATGCCGCATCCCTGCTTTCCTGGAAAGATGATCACGAATTTGAATTCACCGGAAGGATGTATGATGTTGTTGAAACGGACATCCTGGAAGACTCGATAAATTATTTGTGTTGGCCAGACGATGAAGAAACCAATCTGAACCGGAGACTGGATAAGCTGGTTGCAAAGGCGCTGGGTTCTGATTCGCAAAAAAAGGAAAGCAGTAAGCGCCTGGTGGATTTTTTGAAGGTTCATTTTTTACAGTGTGGCTTGCTGGAATGGGGTGGATTGTTTAATGCAAGATTAGTTCATAATGCTCAGGTAATTTCATTTTATACCTCTGTTTCTATGCCCCCTGCTTCCCCTCCTCCGAAATATTTTTGTTAAGTTTTTTGTTTTTCTGTTGTCCTGTCATAAATTGATGGGGGCATTGGTGCTATTGATGTGATGTAGTCAATAGGAATTTTTTTATGGTTTCACGAATTCACGATGTTACCCGCAGATTCTTTCTTCGAATTCGTGCATCCTTCGTGACACGAAATATAATACTTGAATCCACAAAAAAGATGAATAAATATTTGTTATTGATAATTACTTTAATTTTCCTTTCTCTCTCCGGTTTTTCTCAGGTAATAACGGTTCTCGACAGCGAATCCGGAGCTCCTTTGGAAACGGTCACATTGTCGAGCGATAAACCGCGTTATTATACGGTGACAAATGCGAAAGGGCAGGCGGATATATCCCGGTTAAAAGGGTCTAAGAGTATTGATATCAGGCTCATTGGCTACAAATCTGAGACAAAAAGCTATGATGATCTTAAAAAGGTTCAGTTTCTTCTTATCCTGAAACCGACGGTCATTTCCCTGGATCAGTTTATTGTTTCCGCTACGCGTACCGACCAGGATGAGCGGGAAGTTCCTGCAAAGATCCTGAGTATCTCAGCCAGGGAGATCGCTTTGCAAAACCCTCAGACGGCAGCAGATCTCCTGGGTGGTTCCGGAGAAGTATTCATCCAGAAGAGCCAGCAGGGGGGAGGAAGTCCGATGATACGCGGCTTTGCTACCAACAGGCTGCTTTATACTGTAGATGGTGTTCGCATGAATACAGCTATTTTCCGGAGCGGGAACCTGCAAAACGTCATTTCCCTCGATCCCTTTGCCATGGAAAATGCTGAGGTGATTTTCGGTCCGGCCTCTTTGATCTATGGGAGCGATGCCATTGGCGGGGTTATGTCGTTTAAGACCCTGGCTCCGGAGTATTCTTTGACAGATAAGCCCCTGGTATCCGGACATGCTCTGGCCAGGTATTCTTCTGCCAACAATGAGATGACTGGACATTTTGATATTAAAGTAGGTTGGAAAAAATGGGCTTCGGTCAGCAGTTTTTCCCACAGCCGTTTTGGTGATCTGCGCATGGGTACATATGGGCCCAATGAGTACCTCAGACCCTGGTTTGTGCAGAGGCAGGACAGCATGGATGTTGTTGTTCAGAATAACGATCCGGAGTTACAGAAGCCAACTGGATATTCTCAGGCCAACCTTATGCAAAAACTTGCATACAAACCCAATGAAAACTGGGAGTTTATATATGGATTTCATTATTCTGCCACAACAAATTATCCCCGTTACGACAGGTTGATCAGGGCAAAGAAGGAATTGCCCCGTAGTGCTGAGTGGTATTATGGTCCTCAGGTATGGATGATGAACAACATGACAGCGATCAATAATGCTTATAACAAAATTTATGATCAAATGACCATTCGAATCGCCCAGCAATATTTCGAAGAAAGCAGGATAGACCGGGATTTTCAGAAAGATACAAGGTATAACAGGCTGGAGGAAGTCTATGCTTATTCGGCAAACCTTGATTTTAGCAAGACAGTGGTGGGAAAGCATGCATTTTACTATGGTATTGAGGCCGTAATGAATGACGTCAATTCAACGGGTATTGATGAAGACATTATCACAGGGATAAAAAGCATTGGGCCATCCCGGTATCCACAATCCACCTGGTCGTCCTATGCAGCCTACCTGAGCTATAAATACAGATTCAACGAACAATTTCTGGTGCAAGCCGGCCTCCGTTATAATCAGTTTATGTTGAAAGCTGATTTCTCTGACAATCTGCAATTTTATCCATTGCCCTTTTCTGAAGTGGATATCAATGATGGGGCACTGACGGGCAACCTCGGAATAATATATTACCCTGCGAAAGACTGGGTTATCATTGCGAATGCTTCCTCAGGTTTCCGGGCTCCCAATATTGATGATTTAGGCAAAGTTTTTGATTCAGAGCCTGGGGCGGTTGTTGTACCCAATCCTTACCTGAAAGCAGAATATGCATGGAACATGGAGTTGGGCATTTCAAAGGTTTTTGATGACTTTCTAAAAATTGATGTTACGGGATATTATACGTTGCTTGATAATGCGATGGTACGAAGGGATTTCACCCTGAATGGTCTTGACAGTATCATGTATGATGGAGAAATGAGCAGGGTTCAGGCAATACAGAATGCTGCGCAGGCAACTGTTTACGGGATCCAGGCTGGGATGGAACTCAGCCTTCCGGCTGGAATTGGTATCTCTTCGCAGTTTAGCTATCAAAAAGGAGATGAAGAGCTTGATGATGGAACAACAAGCCCGATGCGGCATGCAGCACCTTGGTTTGGTATTACGCACTTCACGTACACATACAGTAAACTGACCATGGACTTTTATGCCATTTACAATGGTCAGGTGAGTTATGAGGATCTTCCTATAGAAGAAAGGGGAAAAGAATACATCTATGCCACTGATATAAATGGCAATCCTTATTCACCTTCCTGGTACACCCTGAATCTGAAAGCAGGTTACCAGGTGAATGAAAGCTTTTCCATTTTTACAGGGATAGAAAACCTGACCGACCAGCGATATCGTCCATATAGCTCAGGAATTGTTGCTCCGGGGAGGAATTTTATCTTAACACTAAAAGCAACCTTTTAAATCTTCGATCATATTGATTATCTTTGAAAGAAAGATACATTATCCTATGAAGATTCTTCCTGTTGAAAAAGTTCGCGAAGCCGATGCATACACCATCAAGCATGAGCCAGTTGACTCCACTGAATTGATGGAGAGGGCTGCCAGGGAATGTTATAAATGGATTTATAAAAAATTGAAAAGGGGCCAGCGGGTGAAGATCTTCTGCGGGCCCGGAAATAATGGTGGTGATGGATTGGTTTGCGGACGGCTTCTCGCCAGGCAAAATGCTCCTGTTGAAATCTATGTTGTGCGTTTTACCAAAAAAGTTTCTCCTGATTTTCAGACCAATTATGACCGTCTTGAGTTGGTTTCTGATATTCGGGTGTATGATATTCGCTCAGCGGAAGAAATGCCTGATCTAGAATCTTCGGATATTATAGTAGATGCTATTTTTGGCTCTGGCCTGTCCAGGCCGGCAGAAGGCTTGGCTGCAAGTGCGATCCGGCATATTAACAGGTCTCCGGGCATTGTTGTCGCCATAGATATACCCTCCGGTTTATTCAGTGATGCCTGCAGTATGCAACAATCTGATGCCATTGTTAAGGCAGATTATACACTTTCATTCCAATTCCCAAAGTATGCATTTCTTTTTCCTGAAAATGAAGTTTTTGTCGGCGATTGGACAGTATTGCCCATCGGATTGCATCCTGAATATATTGAACAGGTGGAGGTGAAGAATCATTATGTTGAGGATGTTGACATCAAAAAAGCTGTTAAGAAACGTCCCAGATTTTCACATAAAGGGACTTATGGACACGCATTGCTTATATCTGGGAGTTATGGAAAGATGGGCGCTGCTGTTCTGGCAGCCAGGGCATGTCTGAGGTCGGGGGCAGGGTTGGTGACGGCCCATATCCCTTCCTGTGGGTATAATATTATGCAGACTGCATTTCCTGAAGCCATGGTAAGCCTGGATAAGAATGAAAGCATGATATCAGCACATCCTGTCCTTGATAATTATACAGCCATTGGCGTTGGTCCCGGAATTGGTACTGAAAAGGAAACACAGAATGCACTTAAGATGCTGATCCAAAACAGCAGTATTCCTCTTGTCCTTGATGCCGATGCCCTCAACATCCTGGGAGAAAACAAGACCTGGATCTCATTTTTGCCCCCATTGAGCATCCTTACCCCACATCCCAAAGAATTTGAACGCATAGCAGGTAAAAGTGGGAATTGTTTTGATCGCATCGACCTTCAAAGGGAGTTCGCAATAAAACACAATATATATGTTGTGGTAAAAGGGGCGCATACGAGTACCTGTTGTCCGGATGGCACATGCTATTTTAATTCAACAGGAAATCCGGGAATGGCAACAGGTGGATCTGGTGATGTGTTGACCGGTATTATCCTGGGTTTTCTTGCACAGGGATACTCCCCAAAAGAATCAGCTATTATGGGAGTATATATGCATGGATTGGCAGGAGACTATGCTGCTTCCAGATTGACAGAGGAAGCAATGCTTGCCGGAGAAATAACGGAATTTTTGACAAGAGCATTCAGGGAAATCAGGTAATCTTGGATCTTTTAGGCTACTTTTCCTTCTGCAATATCTTCCTCAACCCTCAGGTTCTCAATGATAAAATTCTGCCTGTCGGGTGTGTTTTTCCCCATGTAAAATGAAAGGATCTCCTGGATCTGCATTTCTCTTTTCAACAGCACGGGATCAAGACGGATGGAGGAGCCGATGAAATTCCTGAACTCATCCGGTGAAATTTCTCCCAGGCCTTTGAAACGTGTTATCTCAGGATTCTTACCCAACTTTTGTATTGCCTTGATGCGTTCTTCTTCTGAATAGCAATAGATGGTTTCCTTTTTATTTCTGACCCTGAATAAGGGTGTCTGTAGAATATAAAGATGCCCGGTCTTGACAAGATCGGGATAGAATTGAAGGAAGAAGGTGAGCAGTAAAAGCCTGATATGCATGCCATCCACATCTGCATCTGTTGCGATCACGATGTTGTTGTAACGGAGGTTTTCCATGTCCTCATCGATGTTCATTGCAGATTGTAGCAGGTTGAACTCTTCATTTTGATAAACTATTTTTTTGCTCAATCCAAAACAGTTCAATGGTTTCCCTTTCAGACTGAAGACAGCCTGTGTTTGTGCGTCCCTGGCTTTGGTGATGGAGCCGGAAGCAGAATCCCCTTCAGTAATAAACAGCGTAGTTTCAAGTTTGCGTTCATGGTTGGTGTTCAGGTGTACCCTGCAATCCCTGAGTTTTTTGTTGTGAAGGCTGGCTTTTTTCACACTGTCCCTTGCCAGTTTCTTGATGCCTGCCAGCTCTTTTCTTTCCTTTTCGGATTGGAGAATCTTCCGGTGTAGCGCCTCAGCGGTTTCCTGGTTTTGATGCAGGAAATTGTCGAGGTGCCTTTTGATAATATCATTGATGTAATTACGTATGCTCAACCCATCAGGCTCCATGAGCTGTGATCCAAGTTTTGTTTTTGTCTGGGACTCAAAAACAGGTTCCTGTACTTTAAGGCTTATGGCCGCCAGGATAGAAGCGCGGATATCGCTGGTGTCAAAGTCCTTGTTGTAAAATTCCCTGACAGCCCTGACAATGGATTCCCGGAAAACCACGAGGTGTGTACCACCTTGTGGTGTAAACTGTCCGTTCACAAAAGAATAATATTCCTCGCCGTATTGCTTTGAGCTATGGGAGAAAGCACATTCAAAGTCTCTTTCTTTGATATGAATGATGGGGTATAATAATGGCCCGTTCCCGTTAATGTTTCGTTCAAGCAGGTCCAGTAAGCCATTTTTGGCGTATAGTTTCTCTCCATTGAAGATAATGGTCAGCCCCTGATTAAGAAAAACATAGTTCCAGAGTTGCTTTTCAACATATTCATCGATGAAATGAATATGTCCAAAAAGCTCTTTGTCCGGGGTGAAGGTGATAATGGTTCCTTGTTTTAACACTGTTTCTTCCCGGATAGGTTCGTCAGTAACAAGTTCTCCCCTTTGATATTCAACAACTTTTGTTTTACCCTCTCTGACAGATTGAACCCTGAAGAAAGAAGACATGGCGTTGACTGCTTTTGATCCAACACCGTTAAGTCCAACCGCCTTTTTGAATACCTTGGAATCATACTTGGCACCGGTGTTGATCTTTGAGACACAGTCGATGACCTTGCCCAAAGGCATTCCCCGACCGTAATCCCTGATGGTGACAGTTTTGTCCTCAATACTTACCTCAATGATTTTACCATGGCCCATCACATATTCATCGATGGCATTATCAATGATCTCTTTGATGAGGATGTAAATACCATCATCTTGTGAAGCACCATCCCCAAGTTTACCAATGTACATCCCCGGCCTTAAACGGATGTGTTCTTTCCAGTCAAGCGAGCGTATACTGTCTTCAGTGTATTTTTCTGACATTTCTCCCATGATTCAACAAAAATAACCATTCAGGCATATTTAATATTGTATGGCCGGAAAAACTTATCAATAGTGGGGTGTTGAAATCTTTTAAAAATAAAATAATAGAATTTTAACTTTCAGATATTGTTGGAGTTCATATATTTGTAACTAATTATCAACCTTTTAACCCTGGTAAAATGAATAAAAAACATGAAAAGAACCTGAAAAGGCATCATGGACGGACCGATTTAATTGGAGAACATAGATGGGGTGATGGCGGTCAGATAGTTTTTTTGATATTGTTTTTAATAATCTGGATTGGGGATTCATTTTTTTTAAAATATTCAACTTTTCTTCAGGATTACATTCCTGTTTACTTCCGGACTATAATTGCTTTACTGATACTATCTGTTGCATGGGTCTTTGCCCGTCGCGGATTGAGGATAATCTTTGGCGAGGTGCGAGAGAAACCAGAATTGGTCAGAAAAGGAGTATTTGAAGTTGTCAGACACCCGATATATCTTGGCGCCATGTTGCTGTACCTCGGACTTACACTATTTACCTTGTCGCTCGTTTCATTCGTATTATGGATATTTATCGTGATTTTTTATTGCCTGATCTCGCGTTATGAAGAAAAGGTGCTGACCAAAGCTTTTGGAGAGGAATATGAAAAATATAAGAAGGAAGTTCCTATGATGTTCCCATCCTTATTGAGAAAAAATAAATAAATTGTTTTGGAATGAAGTCTTCCAATTTTTATTCATTAATCTTATATTTGGTAAGGAATTGATATTTAAGTCTGTTTAATAAACTTTTACTAAAAATGAAGATCACTGTTATTGTTTCGTATATTATTTCGTTGGCAACCATGGGATTTGTTGTTGGTTATGTCTCATCAAATTTCTTATCCGATATGCAGTCCCATGAAGCAAATCTTGCTGGAATGGGTCTGCTTGCTGTGGTAATGGTTTTGCTTTTTATCAATCTGATGCTCCCCTGGCGTTGCTTCATGTGCTCCGGTGCCATCATTATGCTGGAAGGAATAGGTTTAACCGGTTATCTGATCTTTGCGAACCAGGAATATTTATTTCTTCCACTATTATTGATTGTTCCGGGATTTTTAATGTTCTGGGGGGGGTATAAGAACCGGGGACTTAGTATTTATTCCATGATTCGTCCATCTGATAATCCATCCGATAAGGATTAATATTTATGAAACAATCTTTCAATGTTCTGCACCGGTATGGATTTTTAATGCTGATGATCCTCTTGTTCCTTCCTCTGCTATTCCTGAATGTAACGGATAGCCACGATTGGGGAGGGGATTTTGCTATGTATATCATGGAAGCCAGGAATATCCTGAATGGAGATCCGGTCTCTGAGACCAATTATATTTATAATCCTGATAATCCGGTACTGGGGCCACCTTCATATCCGGTTGGCTTTCCTTTGCTCCTCGTGCCGGTAATGGCTATATTCGGACAGGACATACATGTACTTATAACCTTTATGTCTTTTTTTCTGATTGTGTTTTTGATAGTATCATTGTGGTTTTTTAGAAATTATTTTTCAAATCTGATCATTTTCTTTCTCATTATATTAATGGCCTATAATCCGTGGATGATCATGTTCAAAATGGAGGTCATGTCAGACATCCCTTTCGGTGCTTTGCTGATTTTTCTGGTGATTTTGACTGGCCGGTCAGAGTTGATTTCCTGGAAAATGATTGTTGCCATGGGAATGCTATCAGGTTTTTTAATCTCTATTCGTGCCATCGGATGGGCATTTCCTGTTGCTTTCGTGGTTTGGATGGCTTTCCTTATATTCAAATTGAGGGAAAATAAATTGTCACGAAGGTTCTTCTATTTGTTAAAAGGAATTGTCCTTGCAGCTATATCTTATTGTGTTTATTTTCTCCTTAATCATTTGATATTTAAGATTGCTACTGTTGAGGACAGCGCATACACAAATATCTGGGGTAATGAACCACTAGGTGTTACCATCCTGGAAAATCTTGCATATTATATTGGTGTGATAGAGCATTTCTTTAATCCACAAAACGGGCAATGGCGTTTTGCTTCGTTGTTATTGCGCTCCTTTGCTGTTGTATTTATTTTTCTTGGATTTATTAACAGGATGCTTCGAAAGGTCTCCTTTGTGGAAATCCTTTTTATAACTTATATAGGAATCTTATTGATCTATCCATACCGGCATTCGGGATTCAGGTTTTTGCTGCCTGTATTACCTTTGCTTTTGTATTTCTTTATTCATGGCATGCAAAATTTTCAGCTGGAGTTTAAGCTTTCGTATAAGTACAGAAAGTATAAATATTTGCTTTTTGGGATTCTGCTTGTCCTGATCTACAATTACAATGTCAGGAAGGTTTTCCTTTCTTGCGACCACGTCATACCTGGACCTCAGGAACCTGCCTCGATTGAATGTTTTAATTATATAAAAAGCAACACGACGGAGAATTCAGTATTTGCGTTTTTTAAACCACGGGTACTTGCTTTATATGCGGACAGGCAGAGTATAGCAAATTACAAAACCCAGGATATTTCTTCCATGCACGAACGTTTTGAAATAATTGGTGTTGACTATTTGCTCGTCCATAAAAAATATTCAGACAAGGCGATAAGAGAATATATCCGAAACAAAAATGATCTGTTTTTGAAGGATTGGGAAAATGAAGGCTTTATTTTGTACAGGAAAAATCGGTAAATTGCCTGCCGAATGAAAGTTGAAATATGAATAAGTTCCAAAAACTAACCAAAGCTCTTACACTCATTGTTCGTAAACCCTGGTTGCTGAATAATGTTTTGAATGATACCAGTGAATGGAAAAAATATGTTGAGAAGCATTACCATTTGGATAATGGTTTTCCGGTGGTTGATATTGTTGATTTGTTGGGCAATGTTGATGAGTTGATATCTCCCTATTCATTTCTGGATGGAGGTTCCTTGCTGACTGATTTAACACTGCTCAGGGGCCTGGCCAGGAATTTTGAGAATTGCAGTTATTTTGAAATTGGTACCTGGCGGGGAGAGAGTGTTGCCAATGTTGCGGCTTGCGCTAATGAATGTTTTACATTGAATTTGTCCCAGCTGGAAATAAGAGATGCAGGCTATTCTGAAGATTATATCAATCAGTATGGGGTATTGTCAAAACAGTTCGATAATATTGTTCATCTCCGCGGAAATTCGGTGGATTATGACTACCGGAGCCTGAATAAGAAATTCGACCTGATATTTATCGATGGGGACCATCACTATGATATGGTTAAAAATGACAGCAATAAAGTATTTACATACCTTACCCACGAAAATAGTGTGGTTGTCTGGCATGATTATGCCAGAAACCCCGAGACCATAAGATATGAAGTGATGGCTGGTATACTTGATGGTACACCTAAGCAATTCCACGGGAACCTGTACTTCATTTCCAACACTTTATGTGCCATTTACACCAGGAAGAAATTGAAAGCCAGCAAATTTGTTACGCCAGTCCATCCTGATAAATATTTTGACGTTCACTTGCGCTCGATGCCACTTGATTTTTGAGTGGATATTTTCAACATGTTCAGGGTTTCTTTCCAAAGCTCCCTAAAATGGTTACGGTTAATTTTCCAATCGTCATCATCAAGTTTATAATTCCTGAAAAAAAAGTACACGATGATAACAGAAGTGGCCAGGTAAGATATCGAAGTTGCCCACCCGGCTCCGGCTACCTCATAGGTAGGGATTAAGAGGTAGAACATGAGTATCGAAACCAATAATCCGGCTGAGGAGGCTATGGTGTTGAAGTGATATTTCCCTCTTCCTGAAAAATAATGCCCGGTGAGGATATTAATATTATATATCAGTATTCCCGGGGCAAGCGACCACATAGCCAGTTTTATACCGGCAAATCCCTCACCGAATAAAACGATGTAAAAGGCCTCAGGCATAATCAGGAATACAAGGATGATCATGATGCTTATAGCAAGGCTGGCTTGTATAAGTCTGATCGTAAGAGTCCTTGCGTATTTATCATCTCCTGTATTGGCGATGCGTGCATATTGTACAAGAGAAATACTTTTGCTGATCAGCCAGACAGACTCCATCAGGGCGATGCCATTTGAATAGATACCAACACTGCCCTCTCCATGATAAGTGTTTAAAATATAGTAACTTAATCTAAAACTCATAAGTTGTGTGATATGTGCCAGCTGGTTAAGAAAGCCAAATTTGAACATGTCACGCACCACGACAATACTTTCACCCAGGGAAAAATTTAAGATCAATGGGGTTTTCCTGAGTAAAACTATTCCTGAAAGCCATCCGATGAAAAATGATATATATAAGGAAACGATGTAAGCGTAAACGTTTTTCATTGAAAACACTGCAAAAAGCAATATCAAAATGAGCACAGTGACAAGGGGTTGAAGCAATGAGATCAGGTTGGCATCCTTGATTTTTTCCTTACCTATCAGAATATTGGAATTGATGCTGGAGAATGAATTAATGGCTGACAGAATCGCAATATGAAAACTATAAGACCGGTCGATTACCGGGAAAAAATACAGTATTGCATAGGCCATGACGCTTATGAGAATACTCCAGAAATATGATGGCAGAAAAAGCTGTGGTGTTTTATATCTGGGTACGAGGTAAACCAATGTGGCACCACCAATGAGGTTCGAGAAAACGAGGATGAAGGCGATGGTGGTAATGATCAATCCCTGCTGTCCTTTTCCAACAGGGCCTATAAACTGGGATAATACAATGGCTATCAAAAGGTTCAGGATAGCAGCCAGCGAGCGGGCCCCAAAAGTATTCAGGATTTTAGCTAACAAATGATTAATTTATTGATGCTTTATAAACTTCCCAAAGTTGATTTCCAATGACCCTGTTGCTGAAATGGTCTGTGGCATATTTCCTTAATAAATCAGCATTATAATTGCTGATATTATCCAGCATATAGTGAATGCTGTTGTATAATGCTTCTTCATCCCCGGCTTGGATCAGTAACCCGAGGTTTTTGTCAAGGTGTTCTTTGATGCCTCCAACATCTGTTGAAACAACCGGAACTCCGCAAGCATAGCTTTCCAGGATCACAACGGGAAGGTTTTCATAGTTGCTGAACATGATCATAAAATCTCCGTTGGCCATAATCTCTGCAAGCTCTTGGTTTTCTTTCAGACCGTAAAACAATACAGTGTCTTCAGACAGGCCAAGCTCTCTGGAATAATCGAGGATCTTTTCGTAATCTATGCCCTCACCAACCATGTCACAAATAAAATCCTCCCTTTCCCGGCTTATCCTTTTTAATACTCGAAGGATTCCGGTTATATTTTTTTGCTGATCATCGAAGCAGGATACATGGACAATCCGATTTTTAACATTAGTATTTTTCTTTTCAGGTGGCCGGAACATTTCCATGTTTACAACATTGGGGATGATCACATAATTGTTGTTTTTGATGCCACAGTCTGTCATTGCATTCCTCAGGTTGGCCGTCACGGGCATGATGGCCGCAGCCTGTTTTCCAACCCAATTGGTCATTTTTTTTCTTAGCCAGCCATTATAAGTGTTGGTGGAAGGGAGGTACCTGGTCCAGTGTTCCGTAACCACAAATGGCGTGTTTCTGAAAAGCTTTCTTAATAAGGCTATAATCCCGTGGCGTGTTAACACATGTACGTGTATAAGATCAGGGGCACCATGCTTCCGGCTTATCATTCTGATGCCTTTTTGGTGAAACCTGTAAAATCTCCAGGCATTCACCATTTTGTCAACCAGACCTATGCCTGTATTACTTTTTCTGTAATATATCCTGACGGTCGGCAGTGGTTCATCGGTGCTATGGACAACTTCAAAGCTTTTTCTCTTGAGATTGTCATCCTGATGAACATATAAAACGGTTACCAGACAGTGTTCAGAAACGGCAATGCCATGTCTTTCAATGAAAAGTCCCGGCATTGGATCATAACGGTGCGGATACCATTTGGGAAGATATAAAATATGGGCGTTTTTTTTTGATTCAGGATGATCCATTGTCTTCGCAACCTTTTATTTTTAAGCAAAAATAAGAAACTAAAACGCTTGTTCAATGGCTTTAATTGCATTATCAAGCCTTAAAGTGCCGGTGCCTGAAATTATTTTATAGGGCAAATTGCGCTTGCTCAGTTCTTTAAGGTATAAGTTAAACAGGAATTCTCTTTTATCCGGATGCTCCCGTAAGGGATCGTATTCCCAGGGGAGATCAATATTGCATAGCAAATACAGATCATAAGGATTCCTGGATATTTGCTCTTCAATCCAGGGATGGCAACGTCCGTATTTAACTTCACTCCAGATTTTGGTTACAATTGCTTCTGTATCGCAAAAAATGAATTTTTTCGATTGTTGGAACAGTTTTTTTTCTTCCTTAAGCTGACCCCTGGCGATTAAAAGAATATCCTTTTCTTCGTAAGGGCGTTTCAAATTATCAAGATAATCCCTTGAATATTCCTGTACCCATGTAGTGTGATAGAAATCCGCCAGTTGTTTTGACAATACAGATTTTCCTGTTGATTCCGGTCCTGTGATCGCAACCCTTTTAATTATTGATTTCTTTTGCTGCATCTTTTCTCCATGTATAATAGCCGACAAACGCCAGGATAGTCAATACTGTAAATAAAACTGTAGTTGGATAAAGGCCCTTGTATATATAAATTCCGATGGATACTGCATCCACAACAATCCATACAAGCCAGTTTTCAATAATCTTCCTGGCAAGCATCCATGTGGCAACAAAACTTAGGGCCGTGGTGAAAGCATCCCAATAAGGAAGATCGGAATCGGTTAAATGGACCAGTATTTGTGAAATAATAACAAAGAAAAGAATGCCGGCGATCAATAGCTTGATTAAAAGCTTCCGGGAAGCAAAGGTTACCGGTACTTTGTTTTCTGCCTTGTTCTTTTTTCCGAATATCCAGTAATACCAACCATAAAAGCTAATTATGAGGTAATATACCTGCAGTGACATGTCTGCATAAAGCTTTGCTTTCAAATAAACAATGATGTACAGGCTAACCAGGACGATGCTCACAGGCCAGTAAAAGATCTTTTGCCTGATCTGCAGAAAGATTGCAATAAGTCCAAGGGATGCTGCAATTAGTTCAATGTAATTGTCTCGTATCCAGGAAATAATTTCATGCATTGTTATTGTTCTGTTGGTACATCCAGGTCGGCATTAATGACCTTCATAACAAATACCGAGTGAGGGTTTTTAAATGAGGATTTTATTTCCCTTTTCAATGTGTCCATAACTTCATCGTATTCGCCAAAGATCTGTGTACTCATGCCATTCGTCTTTGCGGATAATGCAGGATTATTCCTTATCCTGTCGATAAATTCCCTGATGGGTGGTACATATTCACGGTTCAACGGGTAATAACTTATTTCAACAGATATTTTCATTGATAAATATTTTTCTAAGATTTGTGGATAATTCCTTAATAATGTTATAATTTTATGTCAAAATTACGATTTATTGTCATAATCTTAATCAATCCCCCCACATGAAAAAAGCAATTTACATTATCCTGATTACCCTGGTTTCATCATTTATTTTAAGTAGTTGTCTCACTGTTGAGAAGAAAGAGTATACTTTTGAGTTTACAGGACCTGACTCGGGGGTACTCACCGTAAAATACTATAATATTATGTCCAGTACTGAAGATGGAGAGGATATGTCCGAAGCTGATTTTGCTGAATTGATCAAGACCTATTATGTAGGCGATCAGCTCGAGCAGGATTATCCGCTTGCCACCGGCATAGAAAAGAGATTATTTGAGGAAGACGGCGTATTGTGTTCAGAGGTAAAGATAAGCTTTGATAAGCTGGAAGGTGCCCGTCTTTACCAGCATTCGTCTGATGGACCTTATATGTTTTGTGTAAAAAGTACGTTTGACGGGGAGGAATACATGGCTTCCAACGGAGAATACGGTGGAGAAATTATGCCGGTTGTTTTCTGGCGAAATAAAGAAATGGTGCTGAGGCTGGTAACTTCTGTGATGAAACAGGATGAATCTACAGTAAGTCTTCTGCCGCAATACAACAAATGGAAAGAACAGGAATAGTTACCGTAAAGTTTAGGGGTGTTTTCCTGGCCCGGGAGGCATTCTGTCGATCAAATGTCTTTTGTATTCTTTTTCTCCTTTAAAATATTCTACAATCTTGCTGACAGGAATAGTGTTAAAAAGATCCTTATAAAAGCCTTTCTCGAGATCTAGTAGTTCCTGGTCATATGCAAGTTTCTGTTCAATGATCTCCTTTATTCTTTCATCACTGAGTGTGTCGATCTCTTCTTTTTGTGGCATAAGATTAAAAATTTCATTAAAAACCCTTTTCTTTTTCCTTTCAAATTCATGATACAAAGGCCAAAACTTTTCTGATTCTATGTCAGTCAGGTTCATATTGTTTTCGAGATATGAAATTTTATATGCCTGCATCACTTCCCATGATTTGCTCATAGATTTGTAATCAGGGCGGTTGTGTCGGCCATTCTGTGCCACGGTATTAAGGCTGATAATGCCTAAAAGAATTATGGTACAAAATATTGAAATGCTTTTTATTTTCATGATTTTTACTTTTGTTCTTGTTCAAGGTATAATGTTTCAATTCTGTTCTCAGCCAGGATCTGGTCAATAATTTTCTCTCTCTCTTCCTCAGAAAAGATTTCAGCAGAGTCAAGCTGTTCTTCCTGGGACATAAAATATAGCAAATCCATCTCATTAATGCCAGTATAATCAAAGGTTGACTCAAGATGTATTTCTGAAAGGTCTTTTTCATTGATCTGGATCTCATTGATCCATATTCCAGCAATCCCAGCTCCAATTAATGCGAATATGAGAATGGCAGCAGCATATCTGAGATACGTCGATTGAAACAATTTTAATTGAACAGATTTTTTATCCTCATGGGATTTTATTCTTTCTTCTATCCTGGCAGGAAGGTTCTCAAAATATCCTTCAGGTGTCTTAAAAGGATTTTTTCCTCTCAGGCCGTTCAGTTTCAAGGGAAGATCATTTAAATCTTCTGGTTTGTTTTTGTTTATGTTTTTGTTCTTTGTCACAATGGTATGATTGTCAGTTTGATAAAAAGTTTAATCGGGATTGATGTATTTTTCAATTTTTTTTACTGCGTGGTGATAGGAAGCTTTCAGGGCTCCTGTCGATAAATTCAGGACATCAGAGATTTCTTCGTATTTCATCTCATCAAAATACCGCATATTAAATATTAATTTTTGCTGAGGTGGCAATGTTGTCATAGCCTGCAATAGTTTTTTGTAAATTTCGTCACCGGTGAATAAAGGGTCCTCATAAAGTGTGGATCCCGGATATTCATTCGTTATTTCCAGCTCTGTTATTTCGTGCTTTTGTTCCCTTTTCAGGTATGCCAGGGCTTCATTAACAGCGATCCTGTATATCCAGGTAAATAACTTCGAATTTCCTTTGAAAATGTGGATTTTCCGCCATATTTTGATGAAGACTTCCTGGGTGAGATCATCCGCAATATCGTGACGGATGACAATACGCCTGATCAAAAAATACACTTTGTTCTGGTATTTCCTGACAAGTAGATTAAAACCTCTTTCCTTGCTTTTTTTAAACCTGATTAGATTCAGGATTTCTTTTTCAGAAACCTCTGTCACCCTTGCGTTGTTTTATACTTTGATGCATTAAAAGGCCAAAGGTTTAACGCATGTCTATAACTTCTAAATCCGGGTTGCTGGTAGTATCAAAAATAAAATCCTTGTTTGTAACCGGAATGTCCCACTCCAGCTTATCCAGGATGTATTCTGTGGTTCCGCCATTTTTGTCATGCAGAATGATCTGCATGATTTCGACTGAATCTTTTTCAATGTAAAAATCAACAGAAGAGTAATGTTTATCCTCATTGGGTTTTAATTCAATGAGGAATGCTTCTTTGTCATCAATTGTAACATCTTTGACAGATTTGGCTTTGTATTTATCTTCATAAAAAGTCAGGATATTTGATGGTGAGATCATTCCTTCTTCTTCTGAAGCAGAATTAATCTGTACTTCTTCGGCATCTTCTATGAAGGTCCAGATTGTTTCCCCGTCACAGAATACTTGCTGACCAATGATTGTAAGGCGGTATTTTTCGTTGTTGATCAGAAGTTTGCCATTGCCTTCATCTGTTTTTTCATTGTTTTCGTCTCTAAGGATATATGAAAAATGGACATCGACCGAATTGTGTAATTGTATTTTTTCTGTGACATCTTCCAGGATTTGTTCTGCTTTTTTATTCTGGCCTGTGGCATTGAAACTGATAACAGCAATAGCCAGGATAAGACTTTTTCTGATCATGATTAACAAAATTTACTCAAGTTCTTTTAAAATTTGTTCCAAACTGTATTCATCCTGGATCCTGACTTCCCTGGCCTTACTTCCTTCAAATGGGCCAACGATGCCAGCTGCTTCGAGCTGGTCGATGATTCTTCCTGCCCTGTTATAGCCCAGTTTAAGTCTTCTTTGCAGCAATGAAGTGGATCCTTGTTGATTTTGAACAATAATTCTTGCTGCTTCTTCAAATAGCTCATCCCTGTCGTTTGGATCGAAATCACCTGCTCCTTCACTTTCTTCATCAGCGAATTCAGGGAGATGAAAAGCTTCCGGATAGGCACGCTGGGAACCTATGTAGTCTGTTATTCTTTCTACTTCGGGTGTATCTACAAATGCACATTGAAGACGTATAACGTCACTTCCGGTGGAAAGAAGCATGTCGCCACGGCCGATAAGCTGTTCAGCACCTCCCGTGTCAAGAATTGTTCTGGAATCAATCTTTGAAATGACACGGTAGGCGATTCTGGCAGGGAAATTGGCTTTGATGGTACCTGTGATGATGTTTACCGATGGCCTTTGGGTTGCAATAATGAGGTGAATGCCAACAGCCCTGGCAAGTTGAGCAAGCCTTGTGAGCGGATTTTCAATTTCTTTTCCAGCTGTCATGATAAGGTCGGCAAATTCATCAACCACTAAGACAAGATATGGCAGATAACGATGCCCATCATTGGGGTTTAGTTTCCTGCTGATGAACTTATCATTATATTCCTTTATATTCCTGACCTGTGCGTCTTTTAACAATTCGTAACGATTGTCCATTTCAATGCCTAGCGAGTTCAGTGTTCGTACAACCTTGCGTGTATCCGTGATGATTGCCTCTTCACTATCGGGCAGCTTTGCCAGAAAATGCCTTTCGATCCTGGAAAATAAGGTCAACTCAACTTTTTTTGGATCAACCAGGATGAATTTAAGCTGTGCAGGATGCTTTTTATATAGCAGGGAGGTTATTATGGCGTTCAGACCAACTGATTTTCCCTGTCCTGTAGCACCGGCAATGAGCAGATGGGGCATCTTTGCCAGATCGGCAATGAATGTTTCATTGGAAATGGTCTTTCCAAGTGCGAAGGGCAGTTCATATTTGGTTTGCTGAAAACGTTGGGAACCCAATACGGATTTAATAGAGACAATTTCTTTCTTTTGATTGGGAACTTCAATGCCAATGGTTCCTTTTCCTGGGATGGGGGCAATAATCCTGATCCCCAGGGCGCTCAGACTCAGCGCAATGTCATCTTCCAGGTTTTTGATCTTAGATATCCTGATCCCCGGTGCAGGGATGATCTCATACAGTGTGACCGAAGGTCCAATGGTAGCTTTAATCTTTTCAATCTGAATGGAATAGTTTTCCAGTGTTCCAACGATCCGGTTTTTGTTTTGCTCCAGCTCTTCCTTACTGACACGGATGTTCTCTGCATCATAATCATCCAGTAGATCCAGGCCCGGATAAGTGTAATTGGAGAGGTCAAGTGTTGGATCGAATACAGTATCAATGGTATTATGCTCTCCGGGGTTTACCTGCTTTTCTTCTGCCGATTTTTCTATGGTAAGTTGGATGTCGTTTTTTCCTTTATCATCTGTTTCTTTTTCTATGGCAGGATCATTTGAGTCCTTGGTTTTCTTATTGCTGTCAGGACTTTCTTCTTTGTCATCCACAGAAAATTCTATGGTGTTATAGATATCTTCTTTCTGCTTGTTATCCTTTCCTGGACTTCCGTTATCCGGATCATCATCAGGTTCTGTAATTCTTTTATCTTTTCCTGGTTTTCGGAATGATATCCTGAATGAAAACATGATGATAGCAAACAGGACAAATACCAGAATAAATGCTGTTCCAACTTTTCCAACAAGACCGCTAAGCCAAATGCTGGCCTGATGTCCGAAAATACCCCCAAGAACAGCCAGGTATGGGTCATTAAAAAAAATGAAGCCAAGGGATACAGACAAAAAAACCAGTCCGATCAGGGATAGTCTGAATGTTTTCCAAAGTGGCATCAAAGTAATGCCAAACAACATCTTAAAGCCGGCTATAAAAAGCAAAAAAAGAATAAGATATGAGGCAACACCAAACCATTCCTTGATAAACTGGTGTGACAGCTTCGCTCCAAGCATTCCTCCCCAATTCTCTGTTTTCAGTGAGTCGTTGAGCAAAATATCGCTTAAAGAAAGCTGTCCGAAAAGGTCGTTTGCGCTGTGATTGTACCAGGCTATCAAATATGATGTGAAAGACAGCAAGAGGTACAAAGAAATCAATACAAATGAAAAACCCAGCACTCTCTTGAAATTGTCACTTTTCAGGAAAGAAAAGACCGGGTTTTTCTTTTTATTGGCCTTTGTTGGCTTTGACTTTTTTTTCTTCTGCTTCGGTTTGCCTCTCTCAGCTTCTGAATAATCCTCTTTTAATTTGTTTGTCCTGATTGGCATATGATTTTAAATACCTTTTATCCGCCGAAGTTTTGTCTCAATTCGTCCGGAGTTTTTTCCTGGTAATCTTCAGGAATTTCGAATTCCTTATCGCTGACATTTTTCTTTTCAACCTCGATGGCTTCAAATTTCATTTTCATTCCACCTTCCTGGATTTCAAATTCCATCAGAAGTCCGTCAATATCTTTAAACAAGGGGTTGTCAAAATTTAGTGCCTGCGATCCGAGTTCCGGAGCGTAATAAACAATATAGGAGGTTTTGCTGCCGCCTTGTTCGTCTGTTACTACAGCTTTTTTACATGTATATCCTGCTATTTCCTTTGTTTCATTAACAAACTCAATCTTTGGTTCAGAAGAAGTTTCCATTTCCTCGTCCAACTGTTCTTCTGTTGTTTTGGTGTAGAACTTTTGCCCCATCATATCAAACAGACTGTAAACCATTTTGTTTTCTCCGTCGATGATCTGGGTTTGCTTCATTGAGCTTACCGTGATTTCCGTTTTGGCCATTTTCCCTTTAACAATATATGTCATGACTTTTGGGATAAATGCTTTCATTTCAGGAGTAATATTATCTCCCTCAACGCTGATCTTATAAGTTATGATTCCTTTAAAATCCTTGGCCAGTGTTGTAATTGAAACAGATGTTAACAATACAACAGGAATAAGCAATGAAATAAAGATTTTTTTCATAAGGTAAATAATTAGCTTGTTATCAATATGTGAATTATTTCTGACAAAAGTAATACCTTTTTTACCAAATCCTTGCCGGGATTGAATTTAATATTTCAAGATGTTGGCTTAAGATTTATTTAACCAGTCTTAACATTTTGTCCCAGCGAATTTTCCCGTCAAACAAACCCTTGTTTGGGTCCAGTGACATCCAAATGAAAAGTGCTTTCCCAACAATGTGGTTATCAGGGACAAATCCCCAGTACCTGGAATCGGCTGAGTTGTGCCGGTTATCTCCCATCATCCAGTAATAATTGAACATAATGGTATACTGCTCAGTTTCCTTTCCATTGATGAATATTTTGCCATCCCTGATCTCGAGGGTATTTCCTTCGTAGGCTTCAATAATCCTTTTATATTTTGAGATGTTGTCGACATTAATATCAATTACATCACCTGCTTTGGGAATATAAAGCGGGCCAAAATTATCCAGGTTCCATTTATAGAGCGGATCATTGGGGAAAATGTCCTTGTTCCATTTTCCTTTTGGCTCCATATACTTATTAACGCTTTTAATATTGGGGATTTTTTTCAGTTCATCCGCAATTTTATCGGTTATGAAGAAAACAAACTCACCGGGCTTTGAAGTGGTTCCGCCTTCCGTAATATTCAATCTTTCAAGTAGTCTTGGGTTTATCCTGGACCCATCAGTTCTAACAACATATCTGTACTGAAGGTTTTTCGGATTTTCTGCTGGGTTTCCATTAATATAAACCTGTTGCTCAATGATGCTTAATGTATCACCAGGCAATCCTATACATCTTTTTATATAGTTTTCCCTTTTGTCAACCGGCCTTCTGGTGATTGTTCCAAAATTTCTTTGATCATTCAAAACTCTGTCCCGGCCATATTCCCTGACCAGACTATAATAACTGATATTGCTTTGAAATTTAAGTGAAACCGTGTCCCCGTCCGGGTAATTAAAAACAACAGCATCGTTATGTTTTACGTCAGAAAAACCGGGGAATCTGTAATAGGGTAATTTTATCCATTCAAGGTAGGATTTTGTCTCTTTTGTAAGTGGCATAGTATGATGCACAAAAGGAAATGATAAAGGAGTTATAGGGACACGTGGTCCGTAGCTTAATTTACTTACAAAGAGATAATCTCCTACCAGCAATGATTTTTCCATAGAAGAAGTAGGGATTGTATATGCTTCAATAAAGAATATCCTTATGATGGTGGCGGCAACAACGGCGAAAATGATGGCATCCACCCATTCACGGATCCATGTTTTCTTGATTTTTGGTGCCTCAAGTGGGTCGACATACTTATCTTTATTGGAAAATCCAAGGTATGGCAGATAGAAAAACGGAAAAAGCACACCCAATGCTTGTTGTCCCAACCCATGCTTGTCAAAGCACTTCAAGAGTTCAACGATCATGAGCAGGACCATAAATATGTTAATAAAGGGTATTAGAAGGAAGATGTACCACCATAGAGGTTTTCTTATCAGTTTCAGCCAGATGTAAAAGTTGTAAAATGGCACAAAAACTTTCCAACCGGGTTCACCTGCTTTCTCAAAGATCTTCATCAGCCCGATGAGGGAAAGGATGAATAAAATTATAAATATGACCGTGTATAAACTCATTGTTGTTGATTTTGTTTCAAAAGTAAGATTAAAATCTTATTTAAGTTCTTAAAATTTGTTAAGGGAAAACTATAGTTGAAGGATATCATTGAATGTGAATACTCCTTTTTTATCTTTTATCCATTCTGTAGCCATTAATGCTCCATGGGCAAACCCCTGCCTGTTTTTTGCTGCATGATGTATTTCCAGTTCATCGAAATCAGAATTGTATTGAACTTTATGAATGCCTGTAATATTACCTTGCCTTGCTGAAATAATTCCAAGGTTTTCCGGTTCTTTTGATTGTTTGTTAATCCAGGAATTCTTTCTTTTATTTATTTTAAGTATATCTTCTGCCAGCTGGATGGCAGTACCACTGGGTTTATCAATTTTTTGTTTATGATGGGTTTCCTCTATGCGTACATCATATTCATCATAGCGGTCCATGATCTCTGCCAGTTTTTTATTAAGGTGGAAGAAGATGTTCATACCCAGGCTGAAATTCGATGCAAATAGAAAAGCGCCATCGTGTCTTTTACAAAGCTGGCAAATTTCATCATATTGTTCTAACCACCCTGTAGTTCCTGAGACAACAGGAGTTCCTGATTCCAGGCACCTGCTAATATTTTGAAAGGCTGTACCGGGGGTGGAAAACTCAATGGCTGCGTCTGCCATGCTCAAGCTTAGTGCCTGATCTTTCCAGTCTTGTTCGTTGTCAATGATAGCAACAATCTCTCTTTTTTGTTTTAAGGCAAGATGTTCAATTTGCTTGCCCATTTTTCCGTATCCAACAATGGCAATTTTCAAAACGTTAAAATTTTAAGGTTAATGTAAGTCCGTTCACAGAACCTTGTTTACTGGAAGGTAAAAAGTTACGATTATCGATCATGGGGTCAATTCTCAGTGACAGGTCATCGTTAATGTCAAAATCAAAGAAGTGAGCATCTACGGTTGCATCTAAAATATTTAAGATGTACCAGAGGCCTGCAAGGATATATGTGAATTCCAGGTTTCTTCTGTAGTAGTTTTTTCCATCCCTCAATTGGTCTTCATTGTATTTATATGCATACTCATTGTTAATATATGTGCTGTCGCCACTGGTAACATAATCATATGCTTCCCTGTACTTTACATATTCCTGATGATTATTTGTGATGAAATAGGCAAATACACCAAAACCTGCATATATGATGGGAATCTTCCAGTATTTTTTATTGTAAGCCTGTCCGAGTCCAGGCAAAGCAGCAGAAAACAGTGCAGCTTTTGTGGGAGAATGGACTTTCAGGTTGGAGTCTATAGCGACAGTGTGCTGTCCTATTCCAAATTTTGGGGATATTACGCTCAAAAAAATCAGTGTAAGTATGAGAGGCAGAATAGCTAATAAGCTACCGTTTACAGGAACCGGTAAACAAGATTTCTTTTTAGTATTTTCCACTTTGTGAGATATTATTCCTTCTTATCAGCCAGCAAATCAAGGAGGATTTTTATCTTATCCTCGCTTTCAATCGGAATAACGATGCTTCCTTTACCATTATTATTCATTTTTAGCTGAACATTGGTTTCCAGGAAAGAGGAGAGCTTATCTTTCACAGTTATGTATGTATCGGGTATATCTATCTTTTCAGGTTCGGACTTTGCATCTTTTTTATTGAGGGCCCTGACCATTTCTTCCACCTGCCTCACTGACAAGTCCCTTTGTACGATCTTATTCAGGATCTTAAGTTGCTGGTCTCCATTTATGATGTTAATGAGTGCCCTGGCATGACCCATGGTTATTTTATTATCACGTAAAGATACCTGGACCTCTGCCGGAAGCTTAAGCAGCCTGAGATAATTGGTAATGGTTGCTCGTTTTTTACCAACCCTTTCACTCAGTTTTTCATGTGTAAGGTTACATTCTTCAAGCAATCGCTGGTAGCTGATGGCAATTTCGATTGCATTAAGGTTTTCCCTGTGGATATTTTCAATGAGTGCCATTTCAAGCATCTGCTCATCGTTGGCGACCCGGATAAAACAGGGGATATCTTCAATGCCGATAATCTTTGCGGCCCTGAGTCTTCTTTCTCCTGAGATAAGCTGGAATTTTTCCATGCCAACTTTCCTCACGGTTAAAGGCTGGATAATTCCTTGTTCCTTAATAGAGCTCGCAAGTTCTTCGAGGGATTCTTCTTCAAAAAAATCACGTGGTTGAAAAGGGTTCGCTTCGATGTTATCCAGTGGAATATTGGCGATGGCCCCAACCACATAGTTGTCGGCAATTTCTTTAGAATGGATGTCGGTTTCAGGGCTTTGAAGAATGGCGTCAAGGCCTCTGCCCAATGCTTTCTTTTTAGTTTTCATTCACAATATCTATCTTTTTTTCTTCTTCGGTAATTTGAGTGAGGTTATTTTTTTGCAGGATTTCGCGTGCCAGATTAAGGTGATTTATAGCTCCGGTGCTTGAGGCGTCATGCATGATAATGGTTTCACCGAAACTGGGGGCTTCACCAAGCTTAATGTTTCGATGTATGACTGTTTCAAAGACCATATCTTCGAAATGTGTTTGCACTTCATCCAGGACCTGTCGTGCAAGTCTTAACCTGACATCAAACATGGTAAGGAGAATGCCTTCAATCTGAAGGTTTGTGTTCAGCCTTGTTTGTACAATTCTTATAGTATTAAGTAATTTGCCCAGGCCTTCCAGAGCGAAATACTCACATTGCACCGGTACAATTACTGAATCAGAGCCGGTTAGTGCATTAACAGTAATCAAACCAAGCGATGGAGAACAGTCGATAATTATGAAATCATAATCATCACGCACTTTTTGTACTACTTTGCGCATCATTTTCTCCCTGTTGGGCATGTTGATCATTTCTATTTCTGCGCCAACAAGGTCAATATGGGCCGGAATAAGGTCCAGATTTGGAGTATCAGTTTTGATGATGGTTTTGTGTGGGTCGAAATCTTCAATGATACACTCATAAATGCTATTGCTTATATTCTTTGGGTTGATACCGAGCCCTGAAGTCGCATTTGCCTGAGGATCTGCATCAATGATTAGTGTTTTGTGTTCAAGTACCGCAAAACTTGCACCGAGATTGATGGCTGTTGTAGTTTTGCCAACTCCTCCTTTTTGATTGGCGATGGCTATGACTTTTCCCATGTTGATTGTTGTTTTAAGAAGTAGTATTTATGCAAACAAAAATACAACATTGGCAAATAAATGCCGCATCACCGCAGAATGAGTTATTAACTTTAAGCTCCGAAAATGTTAAGAAACACCTGAATAATTAATAGTAAATTAAATTATCAAGTGCTGCTAATCGTCATCATCTGGGGAACTTTCATCCTTGCCAAGATCTTCAAAGTCCACATCGAAATTTGTTTTTTTTGTTTCTTCTGATGGACTATCTGTTTCTGGTTCAGGTGGTATTTGACCGGTTCTGATGAAGTTGATCACATCATTGAAACCGTTGTTAAATTTGTCGAAATCTTCCTGGTATAAAAAAAGTTTGTGTTTTTCGTAATAGAATTTGCCTTGTTCGTTATTAAACCTTCTTTTGCTTTCTGTAATTGTCAGGTATTGTTCTCCCGATCTTGTGGCCTTCACGTCAAAGAAATATGTTCTCTTTCCGGCCCTGATAACCCTTGAGAAAATCTCTTCCCTGGGTGCTCCTTTTTTATCTTGCTCTTCCATAACCCGATAACTTTATTTTTAAATCCAACTTCATGTGCAAAAATATAAATATTATTTTATTTTACTATTTGTGAACAGGGTTGTTGATAAAATTCGTAAAGATATTATCAAAATTTAAACTTATTGAATGAACATATTTGACTTTATAGACAGGTTGATATTGTTTTTGGTTGCACATGTAAACATGTATTTTTAATAAATAATTAATGGTTATTTAATATTCACCCGGTGATGATAAGGTTATTTTCGTAAAAAAAAAGAGATTGCTATGGATCAGGAAGAAAATTTGGTGATCAAATGTCTGAAGAATACGTTTGAAAGTGCCAATGATATTTATGTCGACACCAGCATCAGGGAATGTGAGGTGAAGGTATCGGTTGATGATTATCATGGGGAAATTGTCAATAAAATTTCAGGTAAGGGGATCATTCTGGAAATGGTAGACTTTTGTGATGTTTTTCCTTATAAATATATCTTTAGCTACTATCCGGTAAAAACAGCGTCTAAGTGATATAATTACAATCGATTATCAGAATGATCAGGATTTTACTTTTTTTACAGAATCTATTACGGTACCATCAACCCATTTAATAGCCGCTACCAATTCATCATCAAGTTCTGGCTTCTCTGGTTTGCCGCATATTTTTTCTGCTTCATCTTTTAATTCTGCAATCGTCTTTAATGGCAGACCGCTGTTTTTCACCCTCTCAATGAGATCCTGTCTTAATGGATTAATAGCAATTCCTCTTTCAGTGACAATCACATCAATTAATTCTCCTGGTCCACAGAGGGTTGTCACCTGATCTTTGATCACCGGGATCCTGTCACGAAACAATGGAATAGGTAAAATGGTGCATTTTGAGAACAGGCAATTCTGCCAGCCACCAATACCATGAAGAAGATAGCCATCAGAATGTGTAACCACGTTGCCATTGAAGTTCAGGTCTACTTCTGTGGCACCCAGTATGACCACATCCATCATAGTGGTATAGTTGCCTTTAGAATGGTAGTTGTATGCATGGAAAATAGAGACATCCTGATGATTATGGTTTTCCCTCACGGAACGAACAGCCTCCAGGTCAAAAGCTTGTGCATCAAGGATGTATTCCAGGGTTCCTTCTTCAAGCATTTTTACCATATATTGTGTGCTTCCACCAAAGGCAAACCTTGCTTTCCATGCGTTTTTCTTTAATATCTCGTGGAAATAGAGTCCTATGGCGAGAGAAGTACCACCTGCCCCAAACTGGAAACAGCATTTATCACCAAGTATTCCTGCTTCTTCGCAGAATCTTGCTGTTAAGTCAGCAATGAGCAGTCTGTCGGGACTTTTAGTGACTTTTGTTGTTCCTGACACGATCTTTTCCGGAATTCCAATTTTCTCTACTTCAATAACAAAATCGACATAATTACCTTCAATTTGCATTGGAATACATGGAAAATCGATCAGGTTATCGGTTACCACAACCACTTTGTCGGCATATTGATAATCTGCAAGCGCATAGCCCAGGATGCCACATGCAGATGGGCCATGAACTGCATTTGCGTTTCCGAAAGGGTCTGAGGTTGGTGCAGCAATAACGGCTATGTCAATATGAACTTCACCATCCTGAACAGACTGATATCGGCCACCATGGGAGCGCAAAACAGCCATTCCTTTCATATTACCCTCAGAAGTGAATTTCCCCAAAGGCCCGTTCATACTTCCTTCAATGCGGTTGATTGTACCGTCTTCAAGGTATTCCAGTATTGGCGCATGGCAGGGAAAGGATGCTGAAGGAAACCAAACCAGGTCTTTAATGCCAAGTTCTTTGGCAGCTTTGAATACCTCTTCAGCCACAAGGTCTCCGTTCCTTAAGTGGTGATGTGTACTGATGGTCATGCCGTTTTTAATGCCTGATCTTTCAAGGGCTTTCCTGATAGATGCTACGGTTTTATTACCATCGGCCGGATAATTTATACTGGATACAATATTTGGTGCATGCTTTCTTCCGGATGGAATATGTTTGCCGATGCCTTTATAAGGTATGCTTTGGTTTCCATTGATTATTTCCGGTACTATCCTGCCGGCAGCATTCTTCACCAGCTTGTCATATTTCTTCATTGGGATGTATTTTATTGTATAACAGGATTCTTTTCTTGATCATCTTCATTTTCCCATTCCTGGTTCAGCCTTCCGGATTTTATGGCAAGTTTGATTGTTCGAAGGGCCCTTTTTACAACAGGTGGATCAATCATTTTTGTGCCCAGGGAAACCACACCCAAACCTTCTTCTTTGGCTTTGCTAAAAGCTTTGACAATCTTTTTGGCCTTGTCAATTTCCTGATCATCGGGCGCAAAACTGTCATGGATTATTTTTATCTGCCTGGGATGGATGCAACCCATGCCTTCAAAACCAAGCGATTTGGAAACTCTGACATTTTGTATAAGACCTTCCTCATCATTTACATCTGAAAATACGGAATCAATTGGTTGAATGCCGGTAGCTCTGGCAGCATTGACAACCCTCGACCGGGCATAAAATGATTCCTTGCCCTCGGGTGTTCTTGATGTTCCTATATCGGCAGTGTAATCTTCCAAACCAATTGCAAGGGCAACGATATTATCTGCTGATGAAGCAATTTGAAATGCCCTTTGTACACCAAGGGCACTTTCAATAATGGGCATCAGCCATATTTGATGCCTTAGATTTAGCCTGTCCCGTATCTCCTGGATCTTTCTGTTGACAGCGTGAATCTGTCTGGGAGTTTCACATTTGGGGATCAGAATGAGGTTTACCTTCTGGGGAACGATAAATTCAAGGTCGTGTAACCCCCTGGGTACCTGGTTGATCCTTACCATCCTCTCTGCACCATAAAAATTCATTGATCTCAGGGCATTTCTGACGAGAAAAGAGGCTTCAAATTTTTTGGCCGGTGCAACAGCATCTTCCAGGTCAAGGATTATGCCATTAGGTTTATGAATACCGGCGTTGATCATGAGGTTGGGCGTATTGCCAGGAAGGTACAACCTTGAGATCCTGTCGATATCCCTGTTGGTTTCAAAATCATTTATCTCAATCAATTCTGTTAGATACTCTTTTTCTTTATCAATGAGTTTCTTAATGGCTGCTTCCATCCTGGCAGCAATAACGAATGGCAGTGCTCCGGTATCGATAATTTCTACCGTAGCATGTTCAATATCAAAGAATTTAAGAATATCATCGACCTGATTCCTGATCGAGTTTCCGTACATTACATCCACCTTGCTGGTTAACTTAATTTCTCGGCCACCTGATTTATTAAGTGTTAAATTCACACTGCAATCAGACCTGATGCCAGCCCCTTGATTTCCGCCCGGGCAGTTTTTATCTCCCTCTGTCATTTAAAACTATTTTGATTTTTGTAAATAATTTTTACAACTTTGGTACAAAGATGATAAGATTTTCTGAATTTTGTTCATGCGGTCTTATTCATTTTGTCTGCAATAAATGGGCACAAGCTTTGTTATATTGCTGTGAATTAAAGTATTTTAACCATGGTATATAAAATATTTTTTGCTGCTTTTTTATTTTGGTTGTTTTAATCAGTGCATGGTAGATGATGACGAAAGTTCCATCAATGATTTGAACCCTGAAATATCGACTACCGGGGCCAATCCTTATTACACAGCCAAAGAGCAGTACTTTAGTAATGATCCGGCGCAAATCGCACTGATGCTGACGGTGATGTTACTTCAGAAATTGTTTCAACCAATAACGTGAATATCAATGTTGTAGGAACTTATACGGTAAATTACAGGGTGGGGGGACAGGGCCGGAAATATTGCTGACACATTCAGGGTTGTTAAGGTAGAAATTTTTAAAAACTATCCAATGATTAATTCATTGCCGATCACCTGGGAAATTGCCCAGAATGCATATATTTATCTCCCATAGCATTAACAGTGATGTTCCAGAGATCTTCGGGTTTGGATTTAAGTATCGTGTCGGCTTTATATCTGATACAAGCCAAGAGTTCCTGTTTAGTTCCCCTTCAGTTGATTGCTTGCCCATCCTGAATAACCAATGTAAAACGGATGTTTTCCGGAGTGATCAGTTGAGCGAGATCATCTCTTTCACTTGCTCAATATTTCCGCCCCAGAATAATTCATTCAGGGATTTCCTGGCTGTCTTCAATGAGGTTGCCAAGTGTGTGTATAAAAGAGATTGGTTGTTTTGCACAGGCCGCCCAGGAAAATGCGGTTGTTGAATTCAGGAAAATCCTTTTACAACTTCATTAAATTCAGTAGCAAGAGGTTTGTCTTCAATGATCAGTCCAAAAGATCCTTCTTCATTATGTTCAGCAATGAGTACACAGACCCAAGGAAATAAAATCTCCCAGGAAAGGCTCTGGAAATTAGTATTTTGCCCTCAGGGCTCAAGGTTATTGGATTTTATATTCAGCAAACTTTTGAGGTCCTTCATGAGAAATTACTACTTTGAATACTAATATACAAAAATAAATTACAAAACCAAGATGACAGCGGACAATTTGGGAAAATATCTCAATCTGAGGGTGAAATTTCCTGAAATGATTTTTGAAAATTATTATCTAAAAGTTGACCATAATAATATTTTCTATGGATACGATTCCGCTGCATAATATCTGGATATCCATTGCTGTAAATGATTTAATATATGGTGAAGGACTTTTCCCTGAATTGATCGAGCCTTTGGTTTTCCATATCGGATTAATAGAACTTATTAGTTACTGGAAGCTGGCCTGTCCACCAAAAGTGATCATTAAACCTGGCAGGCTCACTGACCATCAGGTTTCGTGGTGGAGATCGTTGTATTTTAATGGGTTGGGTGAATTTTTTTACACCAATGGGATCAGTGCTTCGCAGGATGAATTCATTCATGAGTTTATTACAGAAGGGAAAACCCATCAAATGATTTTTCCGGATTCGAATTCTTCAATCCTGGTTCCAGTGGGTGGGGGAAAGGATTCTGTTGTGACACTTGAATTGCTGAAAAACCAGAAAAAAAGACTGGTGCCGTTTGTCCTAAATCCCAGGGAAGCCTCCTGGAGATCCATTGAAAAGGCTGGTTTTGTAAGATCTCAAACATTGGCCGTTAACAGGAAGCTGGATCCTCTTATGCTGGAATTAAATAATAAAGGATTTCTTAATGGCCATACACCTTTTTCTGCTTTGCTTGCTTTTGTTAGTGTTTTGGGTGCCACTTTGACAGGTTCTGACGAAGTAGCTTTGTCTAATGAGTCCAGTGCAAATGAACCCACCATTCCAGGGACAATGATCAACCATCAGTATTCGAAATCCTTTCATTTTGAATCTGTTTTCCGTGAATACCTGAAAGCTTATCTTGCACCTGGTATCAACTATTATAGCTTTTTGCGTCCTGTTAATGAAATACAAATTGCAAGGTTTTTTTCTGATTTTCCTGCACATTTTTTTGCATTCAGAAGCTGTAACGTTGGCAGTAAGACTGATAGCTGGTGTGGACAATGTTCCAAATGTCTATTTACTTATATCGTTTTATCACCTTTTTTACAATCAAATTTGCTCAGGGAGATCTTTGGCCGCGATTTGCTCAACGATTCTTCCCTTTCGCATATACTGGAGGATCTGGCGGGAATGTCGGATGAAAAGCCTTTTGAGTGTGTAGGAACTATTCAGGAGGTTAAAGCAACGCTTGATGAACTTATCAATCAGTATGAGCCGGGTGTAAGGTTGCCGGCCCTCCTTAATTATTACAGAGCCCACAGAGATAATGAACCAGGTACATTCCGGAAACTTTTGCGGCAATGGTCTGAAGAGAATTTCGTGCCGGCTGTTTTGGCAAAACATTTAAAAAATTCCATTGATGCTTAGAGACGATTTGCAAGACAGGAAAATATGCATTCTGGGATTTGGACGCGAAGGCCAATCAACATATCATTTTCTAAGAGAAAATTTTCCGGATTCTTTCCTGACAATTGCAGACAGGAGTCCGATTTCTGCCAAAAGTTTCTCATTCCTGAAGGATGATAAAAATGTAGGTTTTTCCACAGGCCCGGATTATCTGGATAAATTGCCTGCATTTGATTTGTGCTTTAAGACCCCGGGGATTACTTTGCAGACAATTCAGGACAGGATCTCGGTAAAAAAAATAACATCACAAGCAGATCTTTTTCTTAAATACTACGGCAAACAAACCATTGGCATCACCGGAACCAAAGGTAAAAGCACTACAGCCAGTTTGTTGAGCCATGTTTTCAATGTTTCAGAAAAACAAAATATACTTGTTGGCAATATTGGTTTGCCGCCTTTTGATTTTATTAACAGAATCACCAGGGATACTCTTGTTGTATATGAGCTATCTTCCCATCAACTTGAAACCGTGAAACATTCCCCATGGATTTCTGTTTTGCTGAATATATTTGAAGAGCACCTTGATCATTACAATGGTTTTGGGGATTATTTGCTTGCAAAACTCAATATTCTTCAATTTCAGCAAACTGGTGATCATGCGGTTTTGAACGCAGATGACAATATTCTGATGAATGTTTTAAGGGAACATTTAATTCAACCGGAGGTATATTTCTTTAGTCAGGAGAAAGAAGCAAATCCGGGTTGTTTCATTCGTGATTCTAAAATTGAATATGAGGTGCAAGGAAGATTTGGCTCTTTCAACATAATGAAAAAGCTCAACATAATAGGACGTCATAATTTGTACAATGCTATGGCAGCGGTCATTGCAGCGAAACTGGTTGGTTTGGAGGATGAACATATTGCGAAGGGATTATTGACATTTAAGGGTTTACGGCACAGGATGGAATATCTTGGAGAATTTGGGGGGGTGCATTATTATAACGATTCTATTTCAACCATTCCCCAGGCGACGATTGAAGCAATAAAAACACTTGGGGAAGTGAGCTTTCTTATTCTAGGTGGTTACGACCGGGGTATAAACTATGAATATATGGTATCATACCTGTCCGGCCTGAACTTAAAGAATATATTATTGATGGGCCCTGCCGGACAAAGAATCCAATCCCTGTTTGCTGTCCGAAGCCATAAGCCTGTAATACGCCTCGTGAATAGCCTGAAAGAAGCAGTTTATTTTGTGAAACAAAATTCAGAAAAAGGAGATAAATGCTTGTTGTCGCCCGCAGCAGCGAGTTACGATGCTTTTAGCAATTTTGAGGAAAGAGGTGCAATGTTTGAAAGGTTTGCAAAACAGGAATAACCGAAAAACTAAAGCAGTTATGCATGAACAGGAATCAAAAAACCTGGATTCCGGTCAACCAATACATATGTATTAGAGTTTTATATCAGAGTTGTTTATTGCTGTTGGAGCTTAAGGGTAAAAATACCGGGATTTATTTCTTATCTTCTTTAGGTTTTTCCTGCTCTTTCTTTTTGTCTTCTGCAGGTTTTTCTTTGGGTTCTTCCTTTTTAGATTCTGCTGGCTTTTCCTTTGTTTCTTCCTTTTTGGGTTTTGCAGGTTTTTCTTTTTGTTCTTCCTTCTTTGCTTGAGTTTTGGATTCAGCTGATTTTTCTTCTTTCTTTTTTGAGTCTGTCTTAGGTTTGGATTCTTTTTTTACTTCCGTCTTAGTTTCAGCCTTTACTTCCTTGGAAACCTTTTCTTCAACCTTTTTTTCTGGTGCAGCAACAGGTTTTTTTTCAACTTCGGCGGGTTCTTCCTTTTTGGATGCCTTTGGTGCGGGTTTAACTTCTTTTTTATTTTCCGGCTTTACCTTTTCATCCTTTATCTGATATGATACAGCTTTTTTTCTGGGTCTGTTCACACCGTATGATCCTCTGATCCTTTTTCCTCTTTTTGTTTTTTGGTCACCTTTGCCCATAAGATTAAATATTTAAGGTTGATATTAAATGACAAAGTTAACAAAAAATTAAAATCATTGCTCCAGCCAGCAATTCAGGAATTTCTGTTCAAGTAATTCCGGCTTTTTTAACACATTCCTGGCCCAGGAGATCAGTGTTTCTATCTCATCTTCTTTGCTGATTTGCCAATCAATAACTGACGAATGCAACCGTGAGATTATGTCATATAATAATATGGCCGCTGATACGGAAATGTTGTAACTTTCCGTAAATCCAAACATGGGGATTCTGACAAATTCATCGGAATGATCCAAAGCCTCTTTTGACAATCCTTCCAGTTCTGTTCCGAAAACAAATGCCATCTTATCATAAATAGGAAGGTCCTGCAATAGGCAATCATTTGTATGTGGGGTTGTTGCGATGATCCTGTACCCATCATCCTTAAGTTTTTTGAAACATGAAAGGGTATTATTATCTTTCTCCCGGTAATGATGCAGGTTAAGCCATTTGTTGGAACCCAGTGCGATGTCCTTGCTTACCTGAAAGGAATAACCGTTTTCTATTATGTGAACATCCAGGATTCCAAAACAATCGCATGATCTGAGCACTGCGCTTGCATTGTGTGATTGGTAAATGTTTTCCAGGATGACAGTTACATGCTTTGTTCTGTATTGAATGATTTCCCGGAATTTTTTTAACTTATTGGATGTTAGGTGTTGAGAGAGGTATTTGTATAGAGCCTTCTTGTATATGAGGTCGTTTTTCATAACCCATCAGAATTTGGTGTTTAAAATTAAGAATTTTTAATATGTTTGTTGGTAATTTCCATGCAATTATGAATTTAGTTCATGTGGTTATATATTATTTGAAAAAAAGATTACTTTTGCACCACTAAAAAAATATTAGATATGGCCAAGAAGAAAGATCAATCCGATGACAGGCTGGTAGCAGTTGAAGAAGCGTTAAGTAAAACCGAACAATTTATTGAAAAGCATCAGTTGACATTAATCATCGTTGTTGCTGTTATTGTGATCGTTGTTTTAGGTTTTTATGGTTATAAAAAGTTATATGTGGCACCAATGGAATCAGAGGCTCAGTCACAAATGTTCGTTGCAGAAAGGTATTTTGAAATTGATTCCCTGAACAGGGCGTTATATGGGGATGGAAATAATTTGGGTTTTCTTGATATCATTGATGATTATGGTGTTTCCAAAGCCGGAAACCTTGCCAAATACTATGCTGGAATTTCTTTCCTGAAACTTGGACAATACGAAGACGCCATTGATTACCTTAAATCTTTTGATAAAGATGATCAGATTATAGGTGCCATGGCCTTGGGAGCACTTGCCGATGCTTTCCTGGAGCTTGATGATCCTGATGAAGCGGTTGATTATTACCTTAAGGCTGCCAACTATAATAAAAATGCTTTTACTACACCTTTGTTTTTGTTAAAAGCCGGATGGACATATGAGATCCTGGAAGATTATGATGAAGCTGCCAAGCTTTATGAAAAGATTTACAAGGATTACCCAAGAAGCAATGAGGCCAGGGAAATTGAGAAATACAAAGCCAGGGCTGAGGTTTTAGATGAGAAAAACGACTAACGGCACAATATCTTGTATCAAAGCTATTTCCTGATTTTATCAAAAAAAACCTTCCATGAAAAAGGCTTTTCGTATAGTTTTTATGGGTACGCCGGAGTTTGCGGTTGATGCATTGGATATTTTGTACAAGGAGGGCTATCAAATTGCTGCTGTGGTAACAGCCCCGGACAAACCAGCAGGGAGGGGAAGGAAACTACGGGCATCTGCAGTTAAGTCCTATGCACTGGAGCATAATATACCTGTATTGCAGCCTGAAAAGCTCAAAGCCCCTGCTTTTATTAAAGAACTTCAAATGTTGAAACCTGACCTGCAGGTAGTGGTTGCTTTCAGGATGCTGCCCAGGGAGGTATGGATATTGCCACCAAAGGGGACATTTAATCTTCATGCTTCCTTACTTCCCCAATATCGTGGTGCAGCTCCTATGAACTGGGCAATCATAAATGGTGAAAATGAGACAGGTTTAACAACATTTTTTCTTAATGAAAATATTGATACCGGAGATATTATTTTAAGGGAAAAAATGGACATTGGAACCTATGAAACTCTGGGAGAGCTTCACGACAGGATGAAAAAAGCCGGTGCAATACTTGTCCTTCAAACTGTAAAAGCAATAGAGAAGGGTGATTTGGCCATTTCCTCACAAAAATATTTTTTATCAGAGGATAAGGACCTGAAACCTGCCCCCAAAATTAGTAAAGAAGACTGTCGCATTAAATGGGATGTTCCGGCCAATGAAATCTTTAATAGAATAAGAGGCCTCAGTCCTGTTCCCGGAGCATTTACTGAACTTAAAAATCCAAATGGCTTTAATACTCTTTTAAAGATCTTCGAGGCCGATTTTACAGTTAAATCCCATATGAACCAACCAGGAATGATCCAAACCGATGGAGCAACCTATTTCAGAATTTTTGCACTTAACGGGTGGCTTGACCTGGAAGAAGTTCAACTGGCTGGAAAAAGAAAAATGCAAATCAAGGAATTCTTAAAGGGGTTTCGTTTTCCCCTTGATATATTCGCAGGATGATATTTGAAAAATTGCTTGAAATGGCCTGAAATAGCAGGTTTTGGCCCTAAGTTATTAACAAAAATGCCGTTTTATTAACATTTACAGGGGTTTCAGGGTATTTAGACTTGACTTTTGTCTCTAAACGACTATATTTGTAGAGGTTTTAGATATTCTTTATCATTTTATTAACCAAAAATTTTTTGAGCTATGAATAAAGCAGAATTAATTGATGCGATGGCAGCCAATACCGGCATGACCAAAGCTGATGCCAAAAGGGCACTTGAAGCATTTGTCGACACAACTTCAAAAGCTCTGAAGAAAGGCGATAGGGTAGCTCTTGTTGGATTCGGTTCTTTCTCAACTGCCACCAGGGCATCAAGAAAAGGAAGAAACCCGCAAACAGGCGCTGAAATCAAAATCGCTGCCAAGAAAGTCGTTAAATTCAAACCTGGAAACGAACTTTCAAACATGGTAAAATAAACCATGGATAAAAAATAAAAAAAGCCCTTCAAGGGCTTTTTTTTTTAGATGTACCGTTCCGGGTCTTTGATCACAAACCTATATGGTAGTTTTGCATCCTCTTCTGCGTAGTCAATGCCAATTCTTGAGGTGATTAAAATGCTGTTATTTTCTATAATTATTCCCCTGTCTTCTACCCAGATCCTTTCTCCTGTCAAGTCTCTTCCCGAATCTGAAAAATGTATGCCCAGGGCTTTGCTTACCTTGCCTGGCCCAACGCCAAAATTTTTATCAATGGTTGCTTTTCTGGTTCTTTTCATCATGATATCCTTGCCATCAACAGGTAGTATTCCGCGAATAAGAATAGCGTGAGGGATGTTTTCTTTATTGGTCACAATGTTGAATAATGAATGAATGCCATAACATAAATAAATATAAGCTATCCCTCCCTGCCTGAACATGATCTCTGTTCTTTTTGTTTTTCTGCCACCGTAGGCATGTGAAGCCTTATCCCCCTTACCAGCATATGCTTCGGTTTCAGTTATTAAACCGGAAGTAAGCTGGCCATTGTAATTGGTAATGAGGGTTTTACCAAGTAAATCACAAGCAATTTCTACAACATCATCCCTCAGATAAAACCTCTTGTCCAGTTTCATGTTTTATGATTAAATTTTCCTGATGTGGTTTATATGAATAAGCGAAATTGTTTTCTCCATTCATACTGTTGGTCGGAATTTTTAATTATCTGCCCTCCTTCTTCCAGCCATCTTATCACTTCAATGACTTTTTCTTCCTGGAAGCCGTCCATGTCAAAAACAATCTCCTGCAAGGTCAAAGCTGACTTCCTGATCATCTTGCTTATTTCATTAGAAATCTTATCAAATTCCAGGTCGTTTATTTTTAGTTTATTTCGTTTCAGGCAGACATCGCATTTACCGCATCTGTTGCTGTTTTTTTCTCCGAAATAATTAAGCAAGATCTGGCTACGGCATTGATTTGATTCAGAGGCATAGTTTATGACGCTTTCCATTCTTCTGCTTGCTTCAGCTTTCCGTTCCTCATAATTTGTGCTCGAAAGCAGAAGGTTTTTAACATCAAGTCTCTCTTTTAAAAATACGATTTGCGGTTTTGATTTTGCCTGCAGATAATTGATTACACCGAATTTGCTCAACGTGAATAGATATTTAAGTGCCAATTCTTTTTTAATATCACCTTTGATAGCAATTTCATTTTCATTTATTTTGACAAAATCATTAAATAATCCCGAATATAATCGCAGGAGTAGTTTGATGAAGGGGTCAAACTTCGGGTTTTCAACCTGGAACCGGTAGAGGTCCTCATGATTTATTGGTATGAAAAGCTTGGAAGGAGAGTAAAAAGATTCGTTCATCAGAATGTATCCTTCTTTTTCAAGGAATTTTAAAGAGCTGTAAACGATCACGGGAGAAAATCTGTATGTTTCGCATAATTCATGCAGGTCAAAGTCAAAACTTAAGTCTTTTCCACTTCCCTCTGCCAGTTGGTAATAGTTTCCTATTGCCTGATAGACTGCTTTAATGGTCTCCCTGGGCGGGTAACTGTTCTCAAAGTTTCTTCGGGAGTTTCCAATATCTGAATCATCAAACAGCAAAAGAGCAAAAGATTCTTTTTCATCCCTTCCGGCACGTCCTGCTTCCTGAAAATATGCCTCTAAACTGTCCGGGAGATCCAGGTGAACTACAAACCTGACATTGGGTTTGTCTATCCCCATTCCAAAAGCATTGGTAGATACCATGACCTTGATCTTCTCATGGACCCATTCATCTTGTTTTCGTTCCCTTGTTTTTGGATCCAGGCCGGCATGGTAAAAATCAGCTTTAATATTTTGTTTGGTAAGGAAATCGGCAACCTCTTTGGTTCTTCTACGGTTTCTTACATAGATAATTCCTGTTCCGGGATTTTTGTTGATCATCCTCAGCATTTGTCCGAACTTATCTTCACTTTTGTGCACAATGTATGCCAGGTTATTCCTGGAAAAACTTTTTTGAAAAACATTCTTTTTCTGAAATTCCAGCTTCTCCTGTATGTCATCCACCACCACGGGAGTGGCAGTAGCAGTAAGCGCAAGTATCGGTACACCTGGAATCAGCTGACGGGCTTCAGCAATTTTAAGGTATGGGGGACGGAAATCATATCCCCACTGTGATATGCAATGAGCTTCATCCACAGCTATAAGTGAAACACTCATTTGTTCCAGTCTTTCCCGGAACATTTCCGATTCCAGCCTTTCCGGTGAAATATACAGGAATTTTAAGTCCCCATAGGTTGCATTGTCAAGTACGATATCGATTTCACGCTGATGCATACCCGAGTATATGGCTGCCGCTTTGATTTGTTTATTCTTCAAATTGTTTACCTGATCTTTCATCAAAGCAATAAGCGGTGTTACCACTATACATATGCCTTCATTCCTTAAGGCTGGAACCTGGAAACAAATAGATTTTCCCCCACCTGTAGGTAAAAGTGCCAAAGTATCTTTCCCTTCCAGTACCGACAAGATAATATCTTCCTGAAGGGGCCTGAAAGAATGGTACCCCCAATATTTCAGCAGTATTCTCCTGATTTCATTGATCATAGCTATTACGAAGTTACGAAATAATAGTAATTAATGTTAAGTGGTTCTGTTATAGTATTGGTACCGCTAATAAGAAAATATTCCATTGTTATTATTCTCTTAACAAAAATTTAATTCAGATATATTTAAAAATATGACTATTTTACCTTACATTTGCTTTAACAAAAACAGATTACATATTTAGGTTCATTTCATATTCATGCTTAGCAGACGGCATCTTCGTACCAAAGTGCTTCAGGCGCTATATGCTTTTATTCAGTCAGGAAACAGTGACATTGTTGCTGGTGAAAAGCATTTGTTAAAAAGTGTTGATAAACTTTTTGAATTATACATTGTGCAGTTATCACTGCTCGTTGAATTAGTGGATTTCGCTGCCGGGAGAATGGAAGAAAGCAAAAAGAAGTACTATCCCACCAAAGAAGACCTTGACCCAAACACTAGTTTTATTGAAAACAGGATAATAAGGCAAATTGCAGGTAATCGTGATTACCAGAGGTATTGTAATAAATTTAAGATCAATTGGGGAGATGATCAGGAGTTGCTACGTAAATTATTCAATATCACACGGGAAAACAAATTTTACAAAAAATTTATGGAAGGCAGGCCACAAGGTTATGAAGGTGATCGTGATGTTTTACTGAAAATAGTTAAGAAGGTCATCGGACCCTATGAATTCCTGGAGCAATATTACGAGGATAAAACGATCTTCTGGTCTTTTGAAGACTACTTCACTGCCAATATGATGGTGATAAAGACTCTGAAAGCTTATGAAGAAAGCTGGACGGAGCACCATCCGTTTCCTACTGTATACAAAGAAGCCCGAAATGGAGAGTTGGAAGACAGACATTATATGTTAGAATTGTTCAGGAAAAGTATACTTCAATATGACGATAATCGCGGGCTGATAGCAGAACGGGCTAAAAACTGGGAAATTGACAGGATCGCGATCATGGATATTTTATTGATAAATATGGCACTCGTTGAGTTGACAGAGTTCCCTTCTATTCCCGTTAAAGTTAGTATGAATGAGTATATTGATATTTCAAAATATTATAGCTCCGGTAAAAGTAAAATCTTCATAAATGGTATTCTTGACAAGCTTGTTGAAGAATACCGCTCCGAAAATAAGATCAAAAAAACCGGCAGGGGTTTGCTGGAGAGTTAATCAATTAAAACACTTAAATCATGAATTATTCCACAAGAATTTTTCTTGGGATATTGGTTGTGATTGCAACATCCATTATCCTTATCCCGGAACGATCCAGTGCTTACACCGGGGAAAAAATAAAATCACTGGATATACCAGGCATGTATCCGACGGGAATGACTTTTGATGGTGAGCATATTTGGCTGTCCGACAGGAAGGAAAAAAAAATATTTTGCATTGATCCGGGAAGTGGCAAGGTTGTTCGAAGTATCCCAACTCCGGGTTACTGGCCTACAGGTCTTACGTGGGATGGAAAGTATCTGTGGGCAGCGGATATAAAAGGAGGATTGCCATTATCTGAAAACTATCAGGGGGTAATATATAAGTTAGATCCTTCCAATGGTTATATTCTTCATACCATCCAGGCACCTTCTCCTGATCCACGGGGTTTGGCATGGGATGGTAAATATCTTTGGTGTGCCGATAACAGAGCTGATAAGATCATACAATTTGATGCCGATGATGGTACCACCATCATGGAATTTAAATCCCCATCATCTGACCCGCGTGGTCTCACATTTGATGGAAACTATTTATGGGTGTCCGACCGGATTCGTGATGAAATATACATGGTTGAGCCGGAAAACGGTACTGTGCTTATTATTACCAATGCCCCGGGGAAATTTACACTGGGTCTTTGCTTTGATGGAAACTATTTATGGGCAGTGGATACGGAAAAAGACCAGGTTTTTCAATTATCAATCAGAGATAATGACCTTTTCCGTCGCTATAATGAGCGCAATGCTGTTGTGAATTATACACATGAAATTACAAATTTTGGCCCGGGAAAAATACTTACCGCGGATATTTACCTGGCCATTCCACAAAATCGAAGCAGTCAGTTAATCAATGATATTAAGCACAGCAATGAATTTACTGATGTTTTAACGGATGCTTCGGGACAGGAATGTGCCCACTTCAATTTTAAAGATGTAAAAGCCGGAGAAACCAGGGAGGGCGATATGATTACCAATGCAAGTATTTATGAGATAAGGTATTTTATTTTTCCTGATCAGGTTGGAAGTTTATCTGATATTCCACAGGATATAAAAGACAAATATCTATTAAATGATGAGAAATACCAGCTTGATCATCAGGTTATTCAGGTTGCTTTGAAAGCCTGTCTGGGAGATGAATCGAACCCTTACTGGATTGCCAGAAACATTTATCAGCATTTGATCGAAAACATGTATTATGAGATGGTAGGAGGATGGAATACTGCTCCTACAGTTCTTGAAAGAGGTAATGGATCTTGTTCGGAGTATACTTTTGTATTTATTTCAATGTGCCGTGCTGCAGGCTTACCTGCCAGGTATGTTGGATCTGTAGTTGTAAGAGGTGATGATCATAGCATGGATGATGTTTTCCATAGATGGGCAGAAGTATACCTGCCAAATTATGGATGGGTTCCTGTGGATCCCAGTGGAGGAGATCATGCCTGGCCAAGGGACCAGGCCAATTATTTCGGCCATCTCGATAATCGCTTTTTAATCACCACTGAAAATGCAGGAGGCTCTGAGTTTCTTGGTTGGACATATAATTCCAATGCGCATTTCACAACCGAACCAAAAACTTTTGTGGTTTCAGATCACTATGCTGACTGGAAACCCAGTCCCAAAAAATAGCTCACTTTAAACAAAACACAGTTTTATTTGTCATAATCGTGACCTGTATTTTTATTGAAGGATACCATAATAATTAACCAAAAAAATTCCAATATGGCATTTGACATTGAAATGATCCGTAATGTATATGCATCTATGTCTGAAAGAATTGATGCAACCAAAAAGATTGTAGGACGTCCACTGACATTAACGGAAAAAATTCTCTATTCTCATCTTGATCAGGGAAAAGTAAAAGAGTCGTTTATAAGAGGCAGGTCTTATGTTGACTTTAAGCCTGATCGCGTGGCTATGCAGGACGCAACTGCCCAAATGGCTTTATTGCAGTTTATGATGGCTGGAAAAGATAAGGTTGCGGTACCTTCAACGGTGCATTGTGACCATCTTATCCAGGCAAAGACCGGTGCAAAGGAAGACCTTGCCAGGGCAATGGACAACAACAGGGAAGTATTTGATTTTCTTGCTTCTGTGTCTAACAAGTATGGCATTGGTTTCTGGGAACCCGGAGCAGGCATTATTCATCAGGTAGTTCTTGAGAATTATGCTTTCCCAGGAGGGATGATGATTGGTACCGATTCACATACCGTCAATGCTGGTGGACTTGGGATGATTGCCATTGGCGTTGGTGGTGCAGATGCTGTGGATGTTATGGCGGGGATGCCTTGGGAATTGAGGTGGCCGAGGCTAATTGGTGTCAAGTTGACAGGACGCCTCAGTGGTTGGACTGCTGCCAAAGATGTAATACTCAAAGTGGCTGGTATCCTTACAGTGAAGGGCGGTACCGGAGCCATCCTGGAGTATTTTGGTCCTGGAGCTGAAAGCATCTCATGTACAGGAAAAGGAACCATATGTAATATGGGTGCCGAGATAGGTGCAACCACTTCTATTTTTGGTTATGATTCAAAAATGCGGGAATATCTAATGGCAACTGATCGTAAAGATGTGGCTGCGGAAGCTGATAAAGTTGCCTCTTTCCTGACGGCAGATAGCCAAGTATACCAGGCGCCGGAAAAATATTTCGATGAAGTTATCGAGATTAATTTATCTGAGCTTGAACCACACATCAACGGTCCATTTACTCCTGATCTTGCTACACCAGTTTCTGAGTTTGGTGCGAAAGCAAAAGAGAATGGCTGGCCTTTGGAACTGGAAGTTGGTTTGATAGGATCATGCACCAACTCATCGTATGAAGACATAACCAGGGCTGCATCCATTGCAAAACAGGCCCTCGATAAAAACCTTAAGGTAAAATCAGAATATACAGTCACTCCTGGTTCTGAACAGGTAAGCTATACGGTTCGTAGAGATGGATACCTGAATGTTTTTGAAGATATTGGGGGAGTCGTTCTGGCAAATGCATGCGGGCCGTGTATCGGGCAATGGGCAAGACATAATGCTGATAAGGAGATGAAGAATTCCATTATGACTTCTTTCAACAGGAATTTTGCAAAACGTAATGATGGTAATCCCAATACCCATGGATTTGTTGCATCTCCGGAGATCGTTACTGCATTTGCCATAGCAGGGACGCTAGACTTTAATCCTTTAACAGATAAACTCATAAATAAAAATGGAGAAAAAGTAAAACTTGATGAGCCAATGGGCATAGAGTTTCCTGTAAAAGGTTTTGAAGTTGAAAACAATGGTTATATGGCTCCTGCCGAAGATGGAAGTAAAATTAAGGTAGAGGTGAAACCAGATTCAGACAGGCTACAGATCCTTTCTCCTTTTAAGCCCTGGGATGGTAAAGATTTTACAGGATTGAGAATCCTGATTAAGGCACGTGGAAAATGTACAACAGATCATATCAGTATGGCAGGACCCTGGTTGAGATACCGGGGGCACCTGGAAAATATCTCTAATAATCTGTTGATAGGAGCTGTAAATGATTTTAACGGCAAAACTAACGAGGTTAAGAACACTTTAACCGGTGAATATGATACTGTTCCTGAAACAGCAAAAGAATATAAAAAGAACAAAATCAGCACAATAATAATTGGTGATGAGAATTATGGAGAGGGTTCTTCCCGTGAGCATGCTGCCATGGAACCAAGGTTTATGGGCGTTAAAGCTGTTTTAGTGCGATCATTTGCAAGGATCCATGAGACAAATCTGAAAAAGCAGGGAATGCTGGCCATAACGTTTTCTGATCCAGGTGATTATGATAAAATCCAAGAAGATGACCTGGTAGATATCCTGGGGTTAGATGAGTTTGCTGCCGATAAGCCACTTAAGGTTGTATTAACTCACAATGACGGATCAAAGGATGAATTCCTGGTAAATCATTCCTATAATGAAAACCAGATTAAGTGGTTTGAATCCGGAAGTGCCCTGAATATGATCAGGAAGCAGAATGCATAATTTGGAAATCAGGAAGCAGGAATTTTGTAATATTGTATAAATAAATTCCTGCATTATGAAAAAAGCAACAGTTGTTTTATTATCGTCCTTCATTTTCTTATTAATCTTATCTTCTTGTGATTGCGTTTACCTTAAAGGTGAGGGTGATTATGTTATAGAAAAGAGAAGCATACAAGGATTTTCCGGTATAAGTCTTGGAATTCATGCGAGGATTGTTCTTGAACAGGATTCTGATTTCGGTGTAAAGATAGAAGCACAGGAAAATGTCCTTGATGCCATCATTACAGAAGTCCGTGGGGATATGCTCCATATTCATAGTAAAGGTGTTTGCAATTGGGATACTGAACCGATTACAATATTCCTGTCAATGCCTGAAATTGAAGAAATTGAGATTGGTGGTTCAGGAATTGTTATAACGAAACGTGAGATAAATGGAAATGAACTTGAGCTTGATGTCAACGGTTCCGGACAGATGATGCTGGAGGTTGATATGAATGAGATAGATGCTGACATTGCTGGTTCAGGTGAAATAGACATTGCTGGTAAAACAGTGGAGCTGGATGTATCCATTAGTGGTTCAGGTGATTTTTATGGCTATAATCTCCTGGCCCGGGAAGCCGATGTCGATGTTTCAGGATCGGGCAACTGTAAGTTGTATACTTCTAAATATTTAGATATAAATATTTCCGGAAGTGGTGATGTCTATTATAAGGGAACTCCGGGAATTAAAACCAATATCAATGGTTCTGGTCGAGTTAAAAAGATTGACTGATCTTCACCCATGAATAATATTCGGAATTCGATGTCGTTTGCTTTAGTGTTACTACATAGTTAGACCAATAAAAAGATGCATGTGAAAAGGATCGATATTTACCTGCTTGTTTCCATAATTGTTTTATTGTTTATTCCCGGAAGGGGAAACAGCCAAATAGGAGGCGACAATACCTATGAATTTTTAAATTTGCCCAATTCGGCCAGGGTTGCATCACTGGGGGGGAACTTCCTTGCCATATATGATCATGACATTACGCTTGCCGTTAATAATCCTTCTTTGATCTCACCTGAGATGAATAATAGCATCGGCCTGAGTTTTATTGATTATTTTTCTGATATCAATTATGGGTTTGCTGCTTACTCACGAAACTTTGAAAAAGTGGGAAGTTTTGCAGCTACCATGCAATTTATCAACTACGGTAGATTTAAAAAGGCTGATGCATCGGGTATACAGCAAGGTGAATTTACTGCTTCCGAGCTTGCCTTGAATATAGGCTGGGGAAGAAGATTGCACCCCAATTTTACAATTGGTTCAGATATAAAATTGATATATTCCGGTTTTGATGAGTATACATCTTATGGTTTGGCTGTAGATGTTGCAGGGTCCTATATCAAGGAAGAATCTGATTTTACGGTTTCCTTGATTGCCCGGAATATTGGTTATCAGCTTAAAGCATACAATGGAAGCAACAATGAACCACTGCCTTTTGAAATGCAACTGGGTGTTTCCAAAGGGCTTAAGCACCTGCCATTCAGGTTTTCTGTGTTGCTGAACCATCTTGAAAGATGGGATCTCAGGTATACAGATCCAATAGAAGAGCAGGAGAGTATTGATCCGATCACAGGAACAAAAAGTGAAAAATCCTGGATTGAAAAAGCGGCCGATGAAGCCATGCGCCATATTGTAGTTGGAGGAGAGCTTAATATCACGGATTTCCTGAGCTTCAGAATGGGTTATAATTATCAGAGGAGACAGGAAATGAAAGTTGATAACAAGGCTTCAACTGTGGGAATTTCCTGGGGTATTGGTCTCCGGATATCAAAATTTCACTTCAGCTATTCCCGTTCGAGATATCATCTTGCAGGTTCTCCCAATTTTATTACCATCACAACAAATCTGTCTGATTTTAGTAAAGCCAATTAGTTTTGAGAATTTTAATATGTTTCTTTCATGTGCTTCCTTGCTGAAGTCTAATCTTTGTATTTTTACAGTTTATGAAAAGGCTTATAGAAATTGATCCTGATGCCGGATTTTGTCCGGGTGTTGTTTCTGCCATTGAAAAAGCTGAAGAAATACTCGCTAAAGATGGACGCATATTATGCCTCGGTGAATTGGTCCATAATGAAGAGGAGCTAAAAAGGTTAGAAAGGAAAGGGCTTGTAACCATCACCCATGATGAGATCAAAGATGCTACATTTGAGAAACTTCTCATCAGGGCACATGGTGAGCCTCCTGAAACTTATAAGCTGGTTGAAGACCATCATGTGGACCTTGAAGATGCCACATGTCCTGTGGTGCTTAAATTGCAGGAAAGGATCAGGAAGGCCTTTCAGGAAATGAAAAAGAAAAATGGGTGTGTTGTCATTTTTGGTAAAAAGAATCATCCTGAAGTTATTGGACTCAATGGCCAGACAGAAAATAATGCCATTGTTGTTTTAGAAGATGAAGATTTGCAGAGAATTGACTTTGCGAAGCCTTTGCAACTATTCTCACAGACAACCATGGATAAGGGGCATTATGATGAAATAGCCGGGAAAATTGAACAAAATCTTCTTAAAGCAAACAACAAGGAATATAAAATTCATAAATCTGTATGTGGGAAAGTGGCTAACCGTGTTGAAGGGTTAAAGGCATTTGCAGGCAAGCACGATGTTATGGTTTTTGTAAGCGGTCGGAAGAGCTCCAATGGTAAGTTTCTTTATTCTGTTTGTAAGCGTGCCAATGAGAATAGCATCTGGGTGTCGTCTGAATCAGATTTAAATCCTGATGATTTCAGGAGTGTCGAAAAAGTCGGAGTCAGTGGAGCTACTTCAACGCCAACCTGGCTCATGAAAAAAATTGCAGAAAAAATCAGGAGCTACTGAAAATGTATTTAAATAAATTAAACATCAGCAATTTTAAGAACTACGATGCAGGGGAGCTGCTGTTTTCGAGCAAGGTGAATTGTTTCGTTGGAAACAATGGAGTTGGGAAGACAAACCTCCTGGATGCGATCCATTATTTGTCGTTTTGTAAAAGTTATTTTAACCCTGTTGACACCCAGAATATCAGACATGATCAGTCATTTTTTGCAATTCACGGTATATATAATAAAAATGTTGATCGGAGTGATAAGATCAGTTGTATACAGAAGCTCAATCATAAAAAGCAGTTCCGGCTTAACAAAAAGGATTATGACAGGTTGGCTGATCATATAGGCTTGTTTCCATTGGTTATGATCTCACCTTATGACCGGGATTTGATCAATGAAGGAAGCGAAATGCGCAGAAAGTATATTGATTCAGTAATTTCTCAATTTGATAAAATATACCTGGAATCCCTGATCAATTACAATAAAAGCTTGCAGCAACGAAATGCTTTATTAAAGATTTTTTCAGAAAACAATTATTTTGACAGGAACTCACTTGAAATCTGGGATCTTAAGCTTGCTGAACTTGGAAAGCAGATTTTCAAGGTAAGGGAAGTATTCCTTGAGGCCTTTATTCCCGTTTTTAAATATTATTTTAAGTTTATTTCAGGAAGCAGGGAAGATGTGGATATCAGATACCAGTCCCAGCTTCATGACAGGGACTTCGAAGAATTGCTTGCTGCCTCTGTTGATAAGGATATGGCTGTCAGGTATACAACATGCGGAATACATAAAGATGATCTGGAGTTTCTTATTAATAAGTTCCCATTAAAGAAATTTGGATCCCAGGGTCAGCAAAAATCTTTTGTCATTGCCGTCAAGCTTGCACAATTTGAATACACGAAAAATATAAAGGGTTTTAAACCGATTCTGTTGTTTGATGATATTTTTGATAAACTGGATGATCAAAGGGTGGAGCAAATCATTGATCTGGTAAGTATGGACAGTTTTGGTCAGGTTTTTATCACTGATACCCAAAAAAAAAGGATTGAAAAGTTGTTTAAAAAGGTTGACATTGATCATAAGATTTTTGAAGTTGTTGATGGCAAAGCATATGAAATACCTAATGGAAGTGAATAATGATGAGGAAATCAAATGAACAAACCATTGGGGAAGCCATCCGGGAATTCTTGAAACGGTTCAGGCTTGAAAACAAGCTAGATGAGGTGGCGTTGATGCATAATTGGGAAGATGTCGCCGGCCCAATGGTAAATAAGCATACTATAAATCTTTATGTAAAGTATAAAACTTTATACGTATCTGTTGATTCGCCAGCCTTACGCAATGAACTTAATATGTCACGGACAAGGATCATCCGTTCATTGAATAAAAAAATGGGAAAAGATGTAATTGAGAATATCGTCTTTAAATAAGAAAATATTTCTAAAAAGAGTAATTCTTATTTTACTTTAAAGTCAATGATTTTTTCACCATTCAAATAACCCTCCAGTCGATCCCCGATATTAACAGGTCCAACGCCCGCAGGTGTTCCGGTGTATATCAGATCACCCATCTTCAATGTCATGAATTGTGAGATGTGAACGATGAGCTTGGCAAAATTGAAGATCATATTACCAGAATTGCCTTCTTGAACAGTCTTACCATTGATATCAAGGTGGAAATTGATCTTATCAAGGTTGCTGAAGCTTTCTCTTGGAATAAACTCATCTCCAATAACAGCAGATCTGTCAAATGCTTTGGCTACTTCCCATGGTAAACCGTTTTTTATGCATTTTCTTTGAATGTCACGTGCTGTAAAATCAATTCCTATGTTGATGGCATCAAAGTAGGAATTGGCATACTCTTCTTTGATATTTTTTCCTACACGGCTGATTCTTAGCACCAGCTCGAGTTCATAATGAACGTCCTGTGAAAAGTCAGGATAATAAAAGGGTCTGTTTCGAATAAGCAGAGAGGAATCGGGTTTCAGGAAGAAAACAGGTTCTTCCGGAATTGAACTATTTAGTTCCTTTGCATGATCTATATAATTTCTTCCAATGCATATGATTTTCATAACTATGGATTTTTAATCTATAAATATAATGAATTTTACTGCGAAATACAAAAAGTTTCTTCAGCAATCCACAAAGGCTTTATCTCATATGCGTATTTTTTGAATAGTATGTAGGGGTCATCCTGAAAAATGTTTTCTGCATGTTTAACATCCCCGGTGTTTATGAACATGACGCCTCCATTGTTGTTGATGAATTCAATTTCAAGCAGTAAGCTAGTTGAGTCATCAATATTTCTCCAATAATGCAAATGTTCTTGATTTATTTCCTTGCTTGTTTTGCCAAGGTCAATTTCAACAGGAAAAGGGGAGAGGCGAATGAAGGCAAAACTACCCAAATTATATTCATCAGCTACTTTGCATAGTTCACCATATTTTATTTTTGCAGGGAACTTTTCAAGGATGAACCTGTTTGCCTGAATGGCAGGATCGGTTTTTATATAATCATTTACTTTATCAAATGATTGCGCTTTGAGAATAAAAATACCACCCCCTCCATCCAAAGAGCCTGCAGCCAATAGCTTCCCTTCATCATGTAATTTTTCAATATTTGCTATATGTCCTTCTTGCAATTTATTTACTGAATCCTGACTGAGTACATAACGGTCGGGATTGGTATTCAGAAACACAAAAAACAGGCTGTCCTGAGCCAGGGTGAGTGTTCCTGCCAGGACAAGCAATGAGATAAATAAGTACTTTTTCATCTCTGTTAAAAAATAAAATCTGTTGATAGAAAATTGGATTCTCTCTCCTTCACAATACTTGAAATAATGCTTTTGTTGGCATCTGTGGATTTTGCTGCTACCAATGTTCGAATGGAGAATACCCGCAAAGCATCGGATACTGACAAGGTGCCTTCTGCGGAATCTTTTCTTCCTGTAAATGGGAATGTATCAGGTCCTCGCTGACATTGGCTGTTGATGTTCACCCTGCAAACCTGGTTAACCAACGGATCAATCAGGCGGGCGATTCTTTCCGGCTTGCTTCCAAAGATGCTGAGCTGCTGTCCGTAATTCGACTGACGTATATATTCAAGCGGTTCTTCGAGGTTTTTGAATGATAGTGCAGGAACTATAGGCCCGAATTGTTCTTCATGATATAATTTCATTTTATCATTCACCGGATAGACCAAAGCAGGAAAGAAAAAAGTCATAATTGATTTTCCTCCTTCAGAGTTTAATATTTCAGCCCCATAATTTCTGGCGTCATCAACGAGTTCATTCATGTAATCCACAGTTTCTGTTGAAGGGAGCGGGGTTATTTTCACGCCATCTTCCCATGGCATTCCGGTTTTAATCTTTTCCAGTTTGGCATTGAATTTTTCCAGGAAGGTCTCCTGTATTTCCTCATGCAGGAAAAGTATCTTTAATGCGGTACATCGTTGCCCATTGTATGAAAGTGCTCCAAGTAAGCACTCATTGACAGCCAGTTCAATATCTGTGTCAGGCAGCACAATGGCAGCATTTTTTGCTTCCAGTCCCAGGATGCTTCTTAGTCTGTGCGGACTTGGATGTTGTTTTTTTAGTATGTCGGCAACGCGGCTTGAGCCAATAAAGGCAAGAACATCAATTTTTCCTGATTTCATAAGAGGTCCAATGACGATCTTTCCGTCACCATAAACCGTATTCACAACCCCGGGCGGGAAAGAATCCCTGAAAGCCTGAAGCAATGGGCGGTGAAGTAGAACACCATACTTGGGTGGTTTAAAGATCACCGTGTTTCCCATGATCAGGGCTGGAATAAGAGTTGTGAATGTTTCGTTCAGCGGATAATTATAGGGACCCATACATAAAACTACTCCCAAAGGGGCACGACGTATCTGTCCGATCACTCCCTGTTCGATTTGAAACCGGCTTGAATTTCGATCGAGGGTTTTCAAGGCATCAATGGTATCTCTTATGTATTCGACGGTCCTGTCAAATTCCTTGGTTGAATCCTGATATGATTTCCCAATCTCCCACATCAATAGTTTAACAACTTCCTTTCGATTTTCCTGCATTCGAAGCGTGAAATCTTCGACATGACGGATCCTGTCCTGAACATTCATGGTAGGCCAGGTTCCCATGCCATTGTTGTATGCACCGGTGGCTGCCTCAAGGGCTTGAATGGCTTCTTTTTCAGAAAGCAAAGGGTAGTGACCAAGTGCTTGTTGTCGAATTTTCCCGTCATCCCCTTCCACGCAAATTGGGGAGAGGACTTCCTGAAATGGACCATCCCAGGACGAAATTTTGCCATTGATTAGGTACTCCTGTTGTTCAATAAATCCATCCAGCGCATGTTGTGCCGGGATTTCGTTTTCAGTCGGGAAAAATCGGTTTAAATCCATATTTATTATTATTGAAAATTGATGGATCCTTTGTTGAATCCCCTCAATTTGATTGCTGTAATCACGTTTTTGGTGGATAATGGGAATTCTGCTTTCATCATCCAGTCGTAATACTGCGGTTCTTTCTGAAATACTTCTTCAACAGGTTTACTTTTGTGCTTGCCAAAATTAAATACTTCCGTCCCTTTGTCGTTGTATACAATATGCCCGACAAGGTCTGCAAAGTGAGATTGTATTGAAAAATCATGTAAGGCTTTGACGCTATTTACCACAGGCTTGGATTTATTTCCTTCCTGGTCAACATATTCAACTCCGTCGTACATATCAAGCTGGGCTTTGAGGATTTCATAGGTGGCTTTGGTATCTGCCTCAGCGGTGTGTGCATCAACAAGCTCTTTCTTACAGTAAAAACGATAGGCTGCGAAGAGGGTCCGTGGTTCCATTTTATGAAAGATGTTTTGAACGTCGACCAGGTGTCTGTTTTTAACATCAAAGTTTATTTCTGCACGAAGAAACTCTTCAATGAGAATAGGAATATCAAACTTATTGGAATTATACCCTGCAAGGTCTGCATTCCCCAGCAGTTGAAAAAGTTCGTGTGCGATGTCTTTGAAGGTAGGCTTGTCCTTTACGTCTGCATCAACAATGCCGTGGAATTTGGTTGATTCCGGCGGTATGGGAATGCCCGGGTTTATGAGGTAGGTTTTAACTGTTTCTTCGCCTTCAGGCATGACTTTAAGAATACAAATTTCGATAATCCTGTCTGACGCGACCTTAACCCCTGTACTTTCAATGTCGAGAAAGGCCAGTGGGCGGGTGAGGTTCAACTGCATGGGTTAATAGCTTTTTGAGGTTAAGAACTAGTGAATTAAATGGTTTGATTTACATCAAAATTCTCAATGACTTCTTTAAGGCGCTTAAGGTACATACCACCAAGAGCACCATCTACAATCCTGTGGTCATAAGCCAGGGACAGGATCATCATATGTCGAATTCCTATCATATCACCCTGTGGGGTTTCAATGACAACAGGTTTTTTTCTGATGGCACCGATGCCAAGGATGGCAACCTGCGGTTGATTTATGATGGGGGTGCCTGTAATGCTGTCGAATGAACCAAAATTGGTTACTGTAAAGGTACCACCCTGTATTTCCTCAGGATTTAACTTATTATCCCTGGCCCTTGCTGCCAGGTCGTTAACGTCTTTTGTGATCCCCAGAAGGTTTTTCTGATCTACTTTTTGGATCACAGGTACGATAAGGTTTCCATTAGGCAAAGCTGTTGCCATTCCTATATTGATGTTCTTTCTGAGAATTATGCTTGTTCCGTCAACTGAGGCATTGATCCTTGGGTACTCCCTGAGAACTCTGGCTGCAGCTTCAATAAAAATTGGCGTAAAGGTGATTTTTTGCTTTTCCCTGGCGAGGAATGAATCTTTAACTTTATTTCTCCAGTTGACAATAGAAGTAACATCTGCTTCAATAAAAGAGGTGACATGAGGAGAAATCTGTTTGGACATCACCATATGGTCCGCAATGAGCTTTCGCATACGGTCCATTTCAATGATTTCATCTTCCTCTCCGGCAGATACTTCCGGTTGTTCGATGCTGCCTTTTTGGGCAGGAGCTGCCGTGGGAGAATCTTTCCTGTCTGCTGCCGGCCTGTCACTAAGGTAATCGAGGATATCCTGTTTGGTTACCCTGCCATCTTTTCCGGTCCCTTTTATTGACTCAAGCTCTTCATAAGAAATATTTTCTTTTCTGGCAATATTTTTTACTAGAGGTGAATAAAAGCGTTCCGACTTACTGTAGTCTTCCTTTTTGGCAGGTTCTGATTCAGTTTTTGGCAAATCCTGATTTTGTTCCTGAGGGGCTTCCTCTTTAGCTGGCACATCGCTTTCTCCCGATTCCTCCCCTTCAGTTTGGATGTAAGCAATGACTTTTCCTACAGCAACTGTATCTCCTTCCTTATAGAGTACCTCGGTAATTTTACCTTCCACAGGAGATGGGATTTCTGAATCTACCTTGTCTGTGGCGATTTCAACAATTGGGTCATCATCTTCAACCGTATCACCGGCTTGCTTTAACCATTTGGTAATTGTTGCTTCAATAATGCTTTCGCCCATCTTGGGCATAATTAATTCAAACCTGGCCATATATCCTATGTTTTATCTTTGAAATATAATACAAATTTTTGATAAATATGTTCACTAACCTATCGTCAAAGTTCAAAAGTAGGAATAAAACACGAAGTAGCTAATGTCTTCCGAGTTTCCTGAAAGCTTTAAAGATGATGCTCAGGTCGGTTGTGAAAAAATAATCCCTGGCATAAATTAGATTTAACCAGTTTGATGTTTCTTCCGATATGGATTTTTTTCTGAACGCATCTGTAGGATTTAATACCCCGTATCTGATTGGCGGAAGGGCTAATGTCTCCGGGTTGTTAAGTTGTTTATACCCTACCCAGGAATATTTCCCGATGAGTACCAGGAAAATGTTGCGGTATAATCCCGGGGGATTCTTAATAAAGAAAACGGCAACTGGTGATAATGTCAATAATGTTAAGGATACCATTATATCCAGAAACCGCTTGTTTCTTTTGTTTGATCTGTTTGTAATAGCGTTGATGTCTATTGTATAAAGATCCCCGGATGTATTAATGGAGTTGCTTCCGATGATGGACAAACTGTCTTCCGGTGCAATTTTAAACTCAACATTTGTATCTCCCAGGTCTGACATGATGTCAATGATCTTTTGATGCGAAACATCACGGGAACAAAAAATCAATTCATTGATCTTGTATATAAATATGATGTCTTCAATCTGGTCGAGGCTGCCAATGAAACCATCATTCTTCATGCGTCTGGTTGGGTGGACCATGCCCACAAAAGACGGTAGAATATCAGTTTTTCCAAGTAAGGAGGATACACGCTCTGCTTCTTCTTTTTCTCCAATGATCAGGAAACGGCGGTTTTTCTGTGTACCTATTCTGATGTGCTTGAAGTTTAAAATATGTAATAGCAGGCGCAAAAGGATCATTGAGAATAATCCCCATGTGGCACCAATAATAATAATCGCCCTTGAGAATCGCAGTGATTCATTAAGCAATGCATATATTACCAAAATAATAATCGTGCCGATGGCAATCCCCTGGAAGATTTTTAAAAGCCTTACAGGTTTGTCATAACCACCGCTGAGAAACACCGAAAAAAGCCAGATAAATATATAGATAGGAACAACGATCGCAATAAATTCTACAGGATACTCGCCACCCTCGGGAAAGATAACTTTTTGTTCCCAATAAATTTTAATAAAAAATATTCCGCTAAATATCAGAAGAAAATCCATTGCAGGAAGAAATGCCCTTTCAAAAAACCTTGCAAGAATAGCCAAGGAGGCACGTAAATATATGGCCATATTGATCAGGAATGAAAATAAGTTAGCCCGTTTCCTGGAAAAATGTTTTCTGGCAAAAATGGCCATGGCGCGGTAAAAAACCATGACATAATTGATGCTGCTTTTCTTGGTGCTTTCACCTTTGTAATGAATGATACGTGTTTCCGGGAAGTAATAATTCTTGTATCCTGCCTGGGTGATCCTGTATGAAAGGTCTATGTCTTCCCCATACATGAAGAATTCTTCATCCAGCAAACCGGTTTTATTCAAAGCTTCTCGTTGCAGTAACATAAATGCACCTGAGAGGACTTCAACTTCATGGGTTTTATCCTTGTCAAGGTAACCAAGGTGGTATTTGCCAAATATCTTTGACTTCGGGAAGATACTGGATAGTCCAAAAATTTTGTAAAAGGCAACATCCGGCGTTGGCAAACCCCTTTTTGATTCAGGCAGGAAGTTTCCTTTTCCGTCAATCATTTTAACACCCAAACCTCCTGCCTCAGGATGCTCATCCATGAAAGCTATGATCTTTGTAAATGTGTCATCTTCGACGACGGTATCCGGGTTAAGAAGGAGTATATATTCTCCCCTGGAGGCCTGGATAGCTTGATTGTTGGCTTTTGAAAAGCCTGTATTGGTCTTGTTGGCTATAAGATGAACTTCGGGAAACTTTTCACGAACCATTTTTACAGAACCGTCAACAGAATTGTTGTCGACGACAAATACTTCTGCTTCCAGCCCTTCCATGGCTTTCTTTACCGAAAGCAAACATTGGTCGAGAAAATGCTTGACGTTGTAATTAACGATAACAACCGAAAGCTTCATATCTGAACTTGGTCCTGTGGGTTTTCTAAAACAGGATCAAAGATAAAATTATTTATTGTTCCCGGATTGCCATTAATGGCATATTGGTTTGCAGAAGATCTTTTTTGGTGATACCCGAAAAGAACAAACGCTTGAAGAATCCTTTTTTATGCGGGATAAATGCGATCAGAGAAATATCCTTGCTGCGGATGAAATTCTCAATATCCTCATGGATGTCGTTTTCAGGAATAATGTTGTAATTAATGATACCATCTCTCTCTTTTTCTGCAAAATGGTTTTGTATTGATCTTAATTTGGCCAATGCTTCTTCCCTGTCATTACCAATAAGAAAGTGCAGGTAAAATATAGTTGGATTGAAGCTGCCAAGTAAATTCATCATTTTTTCAATGACTGCAATGTCTGCTTCTGTGATTTCAGATACATAGGCAATCCTGTTGATGTCAGGTAAGTTGTTGAGTTCAGGTATGGCAAATACCGGTGCTTTGGCATTGTTCATTATTTTCCTGGAAACGCTCCCTTCAAGGAATCCTTTGGCACCGGTGCCCCTGGTTCCCATAACAATAAGGTCAGGATGGTATTCCTCTTCTGTTTCCAGGATCTCATATTCAGGTTCACCACCTTCTATAGTATAAATGACCTTTGATTTTGGGTTGCCAGTTTTCTTCAGATAATCAATAAGCCTTTTCTGGCAACCAAGCATGTCACTTTCCGATCTTTGTTTTATATCCTGTAGCAATTGCTCATTAATCATCGATTCTGTATCTATTCCAGTGGGAAAGCTGCTATCAGTGACGATAACCTGATCAAAATACGAATGGAATAAATGGATTTCAACAGGTTCCTTGCCAGCTGTCATCGCGGCATAACGGCAAACACTCCATGTGTTGTCGGAAAAGTCAATTGGTACCAGGATCTTTTTCATGGCATGATTATTTTTATACTGTTATTATTTTTATATAGTAAAAATAATCGTTTTTTGTTGATTATGTCAAGTTGCGACGGCTAAACTATTGAAAATGATTATACATTTGGGTAATTAAATACTAAAACTACCATTATGTCCCGGATCATAAGTCTTACTGAAGCTGCTTCAATAGCCATTCATGGCATGATCATTCTTGCCAGGAATAAGGGCTCTGTGAGTGTAGGACACATTGCAGAGATAAACAACAGTTCAAGGCATCATGTTGCGAAGGTTTTTCAAAGGCTGGTAAAAGAGGGTTTTGTGACTTCCAGCCGGGGACCTACCGGAGGGTTCCGCCTGAAAATTAATCCTGAAGAAATTAATTTGCTGCAAATATATGAAACCATTGAAGGGAAGTTAAGTACCCACCATTGCCCTTTGGAAAAACCTGTATGTCCTTTTGATCTTTGCATTTTTGAAACCAAAATCAAGGAGATGGCCATTGATTTCAGAGATTATCTGGAATCAAGAACCCTGTCATATTATGTCCAGGAGCATGTTTGATTATTTGTTAATTGCAGCTTGCCAAATGTTGTTATTTGCTTATTATATTCCAAACAATATAAAAAATCGTAAAACCACTTAAAAACAGCATACCAGCCCAGGCATAGATTTTCATTCCTTGTGATGGTATTCCGGCTTTGGGCATTGATTTACCCGTAACAACTTTGTAATTCATAATTGCAAGAACAGGAGCAGTAAGAAATGATAAAGTGGTGGCAAGGTCTACCATAAAACGCATGGAAGTAGAAAGAAAGAGGAGTGTTGACATTGTTCCTGCAGCGAGGATCAATATCCATATCCAATAAAAATAGTTTCTGTTGCCTAATTTTTCTGATAACCGTGGGAACAAAATATCAGTTGTTGGCATTAGAACGCGTGGATAAGCATCTATGCAGGTAAGGGTAGTACTGAACATCGTGGTGAGTGCTGCAGCAGCAATGATGTAATAAGCCCAATCCCCAATGGATTGTGTATACATTTCAATAAGCTGACCAGCAAAAACCGTTCCGTTGGAGGAAAGTTGTTCTCCGGAACCAAACATTACAAGGGCCCCAAGTGACAAGAAACACAGTGCAAACAAAGCAGTTCCAATATAGCCGATCTTGAAATCCAGGAGGGACTCGTTTAATGAAGGAGTAAAATGGAGGTTTCGTCTTTTCGCAACAGACCATAGTGATGACCAGACAGAGACATCTATGGGGGCAGGCATCCAGCCTATGAATGCTATCAGAAAGAAGATGTCTGTTTTGCGGCTCCATGAAAATGGATTTGCTGTTTCCATATTGGGTTGAAATCCCTTTTCAAAAGCATAAATGACGGCTGTGATGGTTGAAACTGCCAGAATCACAATTACATATTTAATCAATTTATCCAGCATACGATATCTTCCTATCATAAGGAGAATAACTGTAGCCAAAAGTATGAAAGCACTTATTCCTGCGGGATTCATGGAGAGACCAAAAATGTTTCCTGTTATTCCGGCTGTAACGATAGTAATGGCAGCCTGGATGGAGAACATGGTTGCAAGTGTAAGGATGGCAAAGGCAATGACAGCCCATTTACCCAGCTTGCGATATCCTTCAATAAGACTTTCGTTGGTCACTGAAGCATATCGGGCCGCAAATTCAAAAAATGGATATTTCAAGATGTTGGCCAGGATCAATACCCATACAAGTTCGAACCCATAAGAGGCACCTGCACGTGTTGATTGTACCAGGTGGGATACACCAATTGCGGCTCCTGCATATAATAAGCCGGGTCCCAGGATTTTTAAAACATGGCGCAGGTTCATTAGCACAATATTTTATCGGATCAAATGTAATGAAAAGCAATAGCCATTAAACTTTCATTAAATATGATTGTTTTATTTTTGTGTAAAATTAAAATTTATGAGAGAAAATAATGTAGTTGGATGGTTTGAAATTCCTGTTTCGGATATTGATCGAGCCATCCGGTTCTATGAAACGGTATTTGATGTTAAGCTTGAGCGGAATCAAATGGGCCCATTTGATATGGCATGGTTTCCTTTTAAAGAGGACGGTCTTGGTGCACCTGGTTCCCTTGTCTGTTACAAAGATTCATATAAACCATCTCCAGATGGAGTCTTGATTTATTTTACTGCCCATTCAGGAGACCTTACAAATGAATTGGATAAGGTTGAAGAAATGGGAGGTGTAATTTTGCAGGACAAAACCCTGATTAACGAAGAAACCGGTTATATGGCAATTTTCCTGGATACGGAAGGAAATAGAATAGCCATTCATTCAAGAAAGTAGAACCCCAAAATAATTTTTATGACGCAGTCAATATTTTGGCAGGCGGTGTTATTGGCACTGAGCTTGCCAGGGAGTTATTGAATTATACAAATGAAATCAGGTTGGTTAGCAGAAATCCACAAAAGGTCAATACTTCTGATCAATTGTTTAAAGCTGATCTGCTGAACATGGAACAGACTGCTGAAGCTGTTAATATGTATGATGGCACTGATCTATCAGATATTAATGAAAATATGCCGATAAAACCCCCGAGCCGAAAAGGCAAGGTGCGGGCCCACATTGCTAATATGCTTATGGATGAAATTGAAAAGGGTAATATTCAGGCAGTCATTGTAAGGGCCGCTGATTTTTATGGAAATGGTGCCAACAGCTCATGATCCACCCACAGGCCGGCAATGGGTCAAAATGATCGCTTCGGAATTTAAGGTAAAACCAAAAGTCCAGGTTGCAGGAAAAGGAATGGTCCGGTTCCTTGGTATTTTTATGCCCATTATGCGGGAAATGACAGAAATGATGTATCAGTATGACCGGGATTATGTTTTTAATAGTGCTAAGTTTGAAAAGACCTTTGATTTTAAGCCAACATCTTACCAGGACGGCTTGAGACAAATTGTTGAAAATTAAATGGTTGAAATATTGTTTTTTACCTAATTCCAATGTTGTTTTTTTTTTTTTTTAATTCTTCTTATAACTTGACAACCCAAGTCTATGTTGTATATATTTGTACAATAAATGACCAATGGTCATAATATATATATAAGTTAAAAATATAGTTATGGGTATAGCAGAGCGTAAAGTCAGAGAAAAGGAACGGAGAAGGAGGGATATTTTGGATGCCGCCGAACGTGTATTTTTTAGTAAAGGATATGAGTCCTCCACAATGGATGATGTGGCAGATGAGGCGGAATTAAGTAAGGGGACCCTTTATCTTTATTTTAATGGCAAAGATGAACTTCATTTTGCTATCATGGAAAAAGGCATGAAGTTGCTTTTGAATCTTATAGAAGAGAAACTGGACCCAAAAGAAAATGGGAGAATGAATCTAATATCTATTGGCCTTGCACTGGTGGATTTTTCAAAAAAACATCCAGATTATTTTAATGCTTTGATATTTTTTCAAAGCCGTGATATTGAACATCAGAAAATGGATGAATTTAGGCTGAAAAAGTTTTTGCAAGGCAGGTCTGCACTTAAGCTGTTGAATGAGATTATCATAAAAGGCATGCATGATGGTTCTGTCAGAGGCGACATCGAAGTGGAAAAAGTTTCAATGACAATATGGGCACAGATGATGGGGGTACTGGTCATGTATTCAACCAAGGAATTTGCGTTTGAACATTTCAAGGTAAGCCTGGAAGACCTCATTGATACCCATTTGCAATTGATCCAGCATGGTTTAAAACCAAAAATTTAAGAAGAATGAATGATTTAAGGTCTTTGTTATTTGCTTTTTTAATATTGTTTAGTGCAATTCAGCTGCAGGGTCAGGATATCCTGGAGAAATATATTGAGCAGGGATTAGAAAACAACCTGGCCTTAAAACAAAAAAAGTTAAATTACAGGAAAAGTCTGGAAGCACTGCAGGAAGCCAGAGGATTGTTTTTTCCAGATATTTCATTTAATGCCAGGTACTCAGTTGCAGATGGAGGAAGGGTTTTTGATATACCCACTGGAGACATGTTAAATCCTGTTTACTCAACATTAAACCAGCTAACGCAATCCAATAGTTTTCCTCAGATAGAAAATCAGGAAATTCCTTTTCTCAGACCCAATGAGCAGGAAACAAAATTGAGTTTGCGTCAGCCGCTTTTCCAGCCGGAAGTGTTTTTTAATTTCAAGATCAGGAAAGATATGGCCGAGGCTGAGTTTATTGGTGTGGAGGTTTACAAGAGAGAACTGGTTTTTGAGATAAAAACCGCATATTTTAATTACTTGAAAACTGTTAAGGCTCTTGAGGTTTTCGAGTTGACCCTTGAGGTTGTCAGGGAGAACCTGAGGGTTAATGAAAGTCTCTTTGAAAATGATAAGGTCACGATGGATGTTGTATACCGGTCGAAGGCGGAATTGAGTAAGGTTGAACAACAAAAAGCAGAGGCTGAAAAGTACTTCAATACATCTGCTGCATATTTTAATTTTTTGCTCAACAGGGGGTTAAACGAAACTATCACAGCAGTACAGGAAACAAATCTGCAACAGGAAGAATGGATGAATGAATCAGATGCTGTTGAGAAGGCCCTGGATAACAGGGGGGAACTTGAACAGTTGAGGCTTTATCAGGATATGGCGGACAAAAGTTTGAAGCTAAACCGGTACAATATTGCTCCAACATTGAGTGGAGCTTTGGATTATGGCATCCAGGGAGAGCGATATGAATTTAATCCGGATGCGGATTTTGTCATGGCTTCATTGGTCCTTAAATGGAAACTTTTCAGAGGTTTTGAGAACCGGGCTAAGATTCAGCAGGCGGCAATTGAAAAAGATATTCTGGAAGAAAAATATAAGGAGTTACAGAAACAGATCAATTTGGATGTGATTGATTCTTTTTATGAAATGGCAGCAGCTCGGGAGGCTGTAGTCTCAGCCCGAACTCAAAGGGAAAGTGCGATCAAGGCATTTGAATTGATCAATAAAAAGTATAATCAGGGGCAAAGCAACCTTCTGGAGTATATTGATGCCAGGACAAGTGCAACCAATGCATGGCTGAACCTGATACTGTCGCAATACGATTATGAAATCAGCCAGGCAGGCTTTGAGAGGGCCCTTGCCATTTATCCAATAGATTAATAAATGATACATATGAATACAACAAGATTCGCAATTTTAGCAGTAAGCCTTTTATTGATAATGAGTTGTGTGAGAGAGAAAGAAGAAAGATCCTTAAACGAAGCTACATACGTCAAGGTGGAAACTGTGGAGAAAAGCAAAGTGATATTTCCTGTTTTTACGACCGGGAAATTGTCATCTAAGACTGAGATTAATTTAAGTTTTAAAACGGGTGGCATAATAAGTTCCTTGTCGGTTGCTGAGGGCGAGAGTGTTGAGAGTGGACATTTGCTGGCAAGGCTGGATATGACAGAGATCAGTGCCCAGGCAGAACAAGCAAAGCTTGCTTATGAAAAGTCGAACCGTGATTATCAGAGGGTTCAGAATCTATATAAAGACAGTGTTGCAACATTGGAAAATCTCCAGGATTCAAAAACTGCACTGGAAGTTGCCAGGGCGAACATGGAAATTGCTGGTTTTAATTTGAACTATTCCAGCATCAAAGCACCATTCAATGGCAAGGTGCTCAGGAAACTTGCTGAAGAAAATGAGATTGTAGGTCCTGGACAACCGGTGCTGATCTTTTCATCCACAGAAGCTGACTGGGTGTTGAAAGCCAGCTTGTCAGACAGGGATATTGTAAATATTGAATTGGGTGACTCAGCTCTGGTTTCTTTTGATGCAATTCCTGAGAAGACCTTTCATGCTGAAGTTGTCGAATTGGGTCAGGCTGCCGATCCATATACAGGAACTTACGAGGTTGAGTTAAAAGTAAATAATATGGGTCAGAAAATGATGTCCGGGCTTATTGGAAAAGCAAGGATATTTCCTTCCATTTGGATAGAATGTCTTAACATTCCCGTTGATGCCTTATTTGATGCCAGTGGCCTTTCAGGGTATGTTTTTGTTCTTCAGGATGATACAGCGTATAAGAGGAAAATACAAGTGTCGGGGATTGCTGAACGGCTTTGCGTCCTGTCAGGACTTTCAGAAGGTGAAAAAGTCATCGTGGATGGTGTGAATTATATAAAAAGTGGTGATAAAGTGGTTGTTGCTGAGTAATAATGTTTGAATATTCATTCTATGAAAATCCCAAAATTAGCCATAGAGAATTATCAGTTCACTTTGATAGTATTTATTTTGATCATGATTGCAGGGATAAATTCCTTCCTTCATATGCCAAGAACGGAAGACCCTGCCATCAATGTGCCTGGGGCAACCGTGATGGTCATTTACCCTGGAGCCAATCCGGTGGATCTGGAACAATTGGTGGCTATCAGCATTGAAGACGCCGTTAATGAACTGGAGGATATAAAACAGATTACCACGACACTTCAGGATGGTTTGGCACTCATTGCTGTGGAATTCTATTTTGGTACTGATCCGGATGAAAAATTTGATGAGGTTGTTCAAAAAGTGAATAGCATCAAAGCTGAGCTCCCACCGGATATACTTGAGTTAAGTTTCCTTGAATGGAATACTTCTGATGTAGTGATAAAGCAAATTGCATTTGTTTCTGATGATGCACCATATAATGAAATGGTGGATGAGGCGGTAGATCTGAAAAGGCTTATTCAGAAAGTAGAAGGGGTTAAAAAGGTCGAAGTGATTGCGTATCCGGAAGAAGAAGTAAGATTGTCTCTCGATTTTCAAAAAATGGCTGAGATGAACATTACCCTGGTAATGGTCGAGAATGCTATCAAAAGCAATAATGCAAACATACCCGGTGGGTCTTTGAAATTGTCAGGGAAGAATTTTGGAGTGCAAACGAGCGGCTCATATAATGATTTAACGGAAATTGCAAATACAGTGGTCCATTCCTGGAATGGCAGGCTCATATATCTAAGAGATATCGCTACTGTAGACTTTGATTATGAAGACAATATCTATTATGCAAGATCACAGGGTGTGCGTTGCATATTTTTGACAGTGAGACAAAAAGAAGGGTATAATATTTTTGATGTTGACGATGCGGTGAAAGAAAAAATTTCAGAATTTAATGAAAGCCGGGATTCAGATATTTCAATGGTGACAGTCTTTGACCAGGCCCGTGGGGTAGATAACAGGATCAACGGCTTTCTGGGAAATTTGCTTCAGGGAATTTTCCTTGTTGGGATTGTCATTTTTCTTGCATTGGGTGCCCGCTCTTCACTCATGGTGATCATTGCGATACCACTGTCCATCATCATGGGATTGTTTTTTGTAGATCTTTTTGGGTATGGTTTGGAGCAAATATCTATTGCCGGTTTGGTCGTTGCTTTAGGATTACTCGTTGATAACTCGATTGTTATGGTAGAAAACATAAACCGTTATCGTGATAGGTTTTCTGGGGAAGCCGCCATCAAAGGGCAGCGGAGATAGGGTGGCCAATAGCAAGCGCAACAGCCACAACGGTCCTGGCTTTTGTACCCATAATAATGATGCCTGATGCTTCTGGTGAATTTATCAAGACCCTGCCACTTACTATCATTGCAACACTGGTCATGTCATTACTGGTGGCTTTGACCCTTACGCCTTTGATTGCAAGTAAAACTTACCGCGAAAGAAGGCACACAAAGCTTCAAAAAGGAACAGTATTCATTCGATCATTGAGAAAGTTTGTGGAAGGACCATATCAAAACTCTTTAAAATATGCATTGAGCCATCGATGGTTTACAATCGTAATTGCTTTGGTGGTACTTTTATTTTCTGTTTTTATGGCTCAGTATATTGGTGTTTCCTTCTTTCCAAAAGCAGAAAAGCCTCAGTTTATGATCAGAATCAATACTCCTGAAGGGACAAATCTGGATAAAACCAATGAGGCAACATTGTATGTGGAATCGGTGCTTGACACGATCGATGATATTGAAAGCTATACTGCGAATGTTGGCCATGGGAACCCACGGATTTATTATAACATTTTCGAAAAAAACTATGCCAGGAATTTTGCGGAAGTCTTTGTGCAGTTACATGAATTTGATGTTGAGCGATTCGACAAGTTAATTGCTTTATTACGAAAGGAATTCAAGACCTATCCTGGAGCACGCATCAATGTAAAGGAGTTTGAGCAGGGACATCCTGTTGAAGCACCTGTTATGATTTATATTACTGGTGATAATATGGATGTATTAAAAGATATTGCAGATGATGTTGAAGTGCTTGTGGCAGAACAGGAGGGTGCTGTTAATGTTGACAACGACCTGGCCAAAAACAGGGTGGATTTGTTTGTTAATATCAATAAGGATAAAGCCAGCTTGTTTGGTGTTCCCGTTGTTGAAATAGACAGGACAGTCAGAACAGCAATAAACGGAACCACTGTTTCCAAGTTTCGTGATGATGATGGTGAAGAATATAATATAATTCTCAGAATGCCATTCAATGAAAAGATAACTCCTGAGGATTTTAATAAGATCCATGTCAGATCTGCAACAGGGAAGATGATTCCGCTACGACAGCTTACAACCATTGAGTTTAAGCAGGTTCCGGGTATTATTAAGCGGTATGATCTTGAAAGGACAGCATTGATAACATCAGATATCGAAAAAGGTGTCACCCTTGATGAGGTCATGGACCCTGTCATAGAGAAACTTGAATCATATCCATTTCCTTCGGGATATGACTACACCATTGGAGGAGAGTTGGAAGGCCGCCAGGAATCGTTTGGCGGGATGCAGATGGCCATCATCATCGCCATGATCGCCATATTTGCTGTGCTGGTGCTTCAATTCAAGTCTTTTAAGCAACCTTTAATAATTTATGTTGCCATACCATTTGCAGCCATTGGAATGATATGGGCCCTTTTAATAACAGGAAATACATTTTCCTTTACAGCATTTGTTGGACTGATAAGCCTGGTAGGTATTGTGATCAACAATTCAATAATCATGGTTGACTACACGAACCAATTGATCACTCAGGGAAAATCCTTGCAGGAAGCATTGGTTACAGCCGGAAAAACAAGGTTTACCCCAATAATCTTAACAACGTTGACGACCATTGGTGGTTTACTTCCACTGACTTTACGCGGAGGAACCATGTGGGCACCGATGGGATGGACAATTATTGGAGGCTTGCTGGTTTCTACATTCCTCACTTTAATTGTAGTCCCTGTATTATTCAAAATGCTTTCCGGGAATAGCGTTGAAGTTTAATCAGAATATCCGTGAAAATTTGTCTGTTTTATTGAAAATTTTATAAACCAATGGAAGCGGGATTTTAACATTCAGGATGATTTACTATATTTATCCAAAATTCAAATTATGGAAGAAAAATTATTCCGGGCATTAATTGCCAGAGAAACAGACGGAAAGTTTACAAGAAATATAGAAGAGCGAAGCATCAATGATTTACCTCCCAACAATGTTTTGATCAAAGTCCAATATTCAGGATTAAATTATAAGGATGCCCTTTCAGCCACTGGTAACAAGGGTGTTACAAGAAAGTATCCTTTTCAGCCCGGGATTGATGCATCCGGAACTGTTGAGAAATCTGAAAGTCCGTTGTTCAACAAAGGTGATGAAGTGCTGGTTACCGGATATGATCTGGGTATGAATACCGACGGAGGGTTTGGGGAATATATACGTGTGCCGGGGGAATGGGTGGTTCCAAGGCCATCAGCACTGACATTAAGGGATTGTATGGTATATGGGACTGCAGGGTTCACTGCTGCCCTGGGAATTGATAAAATGCTCAGGATGGGTCAGAAACCTGATGATGGCAGAATATTGGTTACCGGAGCTTCCGGAGGTGTTGGGAGCCTTGTTGTTGGTATATTTTCACGCCTGGGATTTGAGGTAGTTGCTGCCACGGGAAAAGCTGATGCATATGATTATCTAAAAGAACTGGGAGCTTCAGAAGTTATTGAAAGGGAGGAAGTCAATGATGAAAGCGGAAAATTTCTTCTTAAACCCCAATGGGCAGGAGCATATGATACTGTTGGAGGCAATACACTGAATACAGTACTTAAAGCATGTAAGGTACATGGAAGTGTGGTCACTGCAGGAAATGCCAGGTCTTTTAAGCTCGAAACAACCGTATTTCCTTTTATTCTTAATGGTGTTAACCTTCTTGGTGTTAATTCAGCAACTTGTCCGATGGATCATCGAAAAGACCTATGGGATAAGCTGGCCGGAAAATGGAGGGTTTCGAACCTTGAAAAGATTGGACATTCAATGAAATTGGAGGAACTGGATCATTATATTGAAGAGATTCTTAAAGGGAAGATCATGGGTCGTATGGTGCTGGAGTACTAGCGATCATGCCAGATTCTCCACGATTCAATGGCCTGGTATATCAACATATTCATGCCATTGTTGATTTTACAGCCTCTTTCTTTTCCTTTCCTGAGAAAAGATGTTTCTACGGGATTGTAAATAAGATCAAATAAATAATGATCATCGGATAAATAATCATATGGAATATCCGGATGTTCCTTGATAGAGGGGACCATGCCTAATGGAGTGGTATTTATAATTATGGTAAATGTCTCCAATACTTTCCTGTTAATTTGCTTATAATTAATTTTTCCTGGTAAGGATTCCTTTCTGGTAACCAGTTTGTATGACATATTTAGATCTTCCAGAGCATATGCAACGGCCTTTGCAGCGCCACCAGTGCCCAATATCAGACACTTCCCTTTTTTGCCTTTTGTGAATTCCAGAAAAGCTCTTTTAAACCCGGCAACATCCGTATTATAGCCTTTCAGAATTGTTTTTTCACCAATCCTGGTAATTTTTATTGTATTTACAGCCTGAATATTTGTTGCAATCGGATCAAGCATATCAAGCAAGGGAATAACATGTTGCTTATGGGGCATGGTAACATTAAGCCCAGCCAGATGAGGATTTCTCCTGATTAATGTATGGATGCCTTCAATATTTTCAATCGGAAACAGCTCATATGAAGCCTCAATACCTTCATCCCTGAATTTATCCTCGAAAAATGCTTTGGAAAAGGAATGCTCTATGGGGTATCCTATAAGCCCAAATTTTGTCATTTTTCTTTGGTTTCTGCAAGTTTTTCAATGATCCAGATACTTACAATCCCAACAAAAATAAATAATATGGCCATCCAAAATTGCAGGTTCAGTTCATTGGGCAGGTATCTTACATATCTGGCAATAACAGGTTCCCCGTCTTTTAAAACCATTTCTCCGCCAATTTCCAGGAATTCTTTTCTTTGCCAGGGCCATAGGATGCTTGCCGATCCAAGGATGAAGCCAGTCAGGATGGAGATTGTTTCATTCCTGTATTTTTTAAATACCCAGGAAAGAAGATGGGAGAAGGCGACAAGGCCCACAACTGCGCCAATTAAAACGGGGATCAATATACTCAGGTCTCTATCGTTGATGGCATCAATGGCCACCAATTTATAATTACCCATGATAAAAAGTATGAATGATCCTGAAAGCCCAGGGAGTATCATACTGCAAATTGCAGCTACACCGCATAATACAAGGTAAAAGAAGCCAGTGTTTTCAGTTGCAGGATTTAAAACTGAAATGATGATAGCAATACCTGTGCCAATAATGAATGTAATAATAACAGCAACGGTTATTTTTTCGATTCTCTTTCCTACAAAATAAACAGAAGCCAGTACCAGTCCGAAAAAATATGCCCAGATGTAAATGGGGTAATAACTGAAAAGGTAATCAAATATCCTGGCCAGCGAAACAATGGCAATAACAATGCCGGCAAATATGGCCAGCAAGAAGTATAAATCTGTATAATGAGCAAATTCTTTTAGCTTACCTTTAAGCAAAAGTTTTAATGCATGCAGGTTAAATGATTTTATGGCATTGATCAGCCTTTCAAAAATCTGTGTGATAAGTGCGATTGTTCCTCCCGAAACTCCCGGGATAACATTTGCAGCTCCCATAGCAATGCCCTTTAGCATGAGGATAAGATACTTCATTCCATATAAATTATAAGCCATGCAAAAATAGTAAAATAGCCTTTGCTCCGAAGAAATGTTAATTTTACGTTATATGTGTTAAGGCTTTTGATGCCTGTAGCTAAAATATTTAATTTCGTACTATGATAATACTGTTGTGGATCATCCTTGGGTTTTTGTTTTTTCTGATTGGGCTGCTGATCTATATTGTTATTGTTCCGTTTACGATTTATGCCAATACTTATGAAGACAGATATTATTTTTTATTTCCGGGTTTGTTCAGGATACTTGTATTCAGGAATGAAGGTGGCTATGCAGTGCGGATGAGGTTGTTTTTTATTTCTTTCAGGATGAACGCGGAGCAGCAGATATGGCGATTTGAAAAGCTCGTTAAGAGAGGAGCCAGGGGAGACAAAATCAACAAAAAGAAAAGGAAAAATCGCTTCAATATGAAAAAGAAGTTCAGAGCAATTTATCTTTTCATGTTAGGCATTTTGGGGACATTTAAAGTGAAGCACTTTGAAGCTACCTTTGACACAGGAGATTATACCTTAAATGCCTTGTTGGTTCCGGTATTTTCTGCAATTAATGGTGAAAAACACGGGATCAGTATCAATTTTAATGATGAATTTGGTTTGATAGCGAAGATCAATAACAGAATATTTAATTTTCTGAGACCGGGATTAATGTTTTATATAAGATACAAAAAATCACGCATTTTATAAAAGGAGGAATTGTTATGTCAATCAATTATGATGAAACTTTCAACAAGGTTTTAGACCATCTGAACTCCATTGTTAAGACTGAAACTGTTATGGGGGAGCCATTCAAGCTGGGTGAGTTTTCTTGTGTTCCGGTAATAAGAGTTGGATTGGGGTTTGGAAGTGGAGGCACTATTGGAAAAGGCAAAGGCGATGAAAAACATGCCAAAGGTATGGGTGGAGGTGCCGGAGCAGGTGTTGGAATCACACCAATCGGATTTTTGGTTTCACGGGGGGATGAGATATCCTTTATTACTTCTGATAAGAAAAAGGGATTGGATGCCATTTTCGAAAAGGTGCCGGATCTTGTGGATAAACTGATCGATATGAAAAAAAGGAAAGAAGATTAACTTTTCCTGATTTCCTGGATCATATCCATAACAACCGGATCTTTCTTTATTTCCGGATAATAATCCATCAGCTTGTTATAAATTGCAGGATTGTCTGCAATGGCTTCAGCAAGTGCGGCATGAGATTCTTGCAGCATTCCGGCCTGGTGAAGGTAAGCCACCAGCCTGTATTTAAGTGCGGTGTTGTTTCCTTTTATTTCAAGACCTTCTTTCAGGATGTTAATGGCTTTGCTAAACTTTCCATTCCTGGAGTATACCTGGGAATAATCAAGCCAGACTTCAAGGTTTTCCGGATCCAGCTCTGTAACTTTTTTGAAAGAATTTATAGCATCACCGGACATTTCTAATTTTTCCTGCAAATCACCCAGTAAATACCAGTATTCGGAATTTAGCTCATCGAGTTCAATAGCCTTTTTCATGTACTTTAAAGCTTTTTCGCTTTGTCCAAGTTCATCACAGGCAATTCCGAGGCCCATCCATGCATCGGGAAGGTCATGGTCAATATCAAGGGCTTTCCTGTAAAAGTTAAGAGCTTCCCTGAAATCTTCAAGTTTTTCGTAACATTCACCGATGTAATAATAAGTGATGGCTTCGAATTCTTCCAGTTTAAGCGATTCTTCGTATGTGCTGATGGCTTCAGGATACTTGTCCAGGTTAGCTAATGCGTTGGCTTTGTTGAAAAATGCAGAAGCAAATTTATCATCAATGGCCAGGGCATAATCATAAGCTTCTATAGCTTTTTCATAGAGGCCGAGATTGTTGAAAAACAGTCCGATGTTAAACCAGGCAGCCTTTGAATAAGGATGGATATCCAGGAATTCCTGGAGAAAGTCTATTCCCTGTTCAATATTTTTAGTGATTTCAAAGCAGAAAGATATCTCATAAATGACGGATTCATTTTCAGGATGAACCCTAAGGACCTTTTTTAAATATTCAATGGCTTTATTGTAATTGCCCATATTCTCATATTCAAAGGCAATGTTTGTATATATCTCATCAATGTCTTCAGCATCATTGATGGCTTTATTGTATTCCTCAATAGCTTTGTTATAATGTTTGAATTGGCTGTAAATAGATCCTTTGATCATGAATATATCGGCATTGGAAGGCTCTATCTTTTCAATTTCAGATAAGAGTTCCAGTGCTTTTTCTGCCTGGTCTTTGTGAATAAAGAGCCTGGCCTGTTTAAGTAGAAAGTTGATAACAGAAGGATGCTGGCCTCTGGCAATGGTAATTGCTCTTTGACATTGTTCAAGTAATCTGTTGTCAAGATAATAATCAATAATGGCATCAAATTCATCCACGTCAAAAAAGTATTCCTTCTCTGCCTTGCTCATCTCTTCAAATCGCAGTATAAGGCTGGAAAGATCTAGTTCTTCATTATAGTCAAAGTCGTCGTTCATGTAGAATTTCTCTGTATAATCCCGACAAAATTAGTTAAAATATGTTTCCTATTCATGAATAAAAATGTATCAGGGAATAAACTCTACAGTTAATATAAATTATATTTGCCTCAAAATTCTTTATTATGACATTGATTACATCCATTTCAGGGATCAGGGGTACTATTGGAGGTTTAGCGGGTGAAGGTCTGACTCCTCCGGATATATTGAAATTTTCCGTTGCCTATGCAGCATTTTTAAAGGAAAGTTTTCCTGGTAAGAAACTCAAAGTGGTACTTGGTCGTGATGCACGGATATCAGGGTCAATGGTGAATCATTTGGTTGTGGGAACATTGATGGGTAAAGGTGTTGATGTGATTGACCTTGGACTGTCCACAACCCCTACAGTAGAGGTTATGGTAACTGAACTGAACGCCCATGGTGGGATCATTATTACTGCCAGCCATAATCCGGGTGAATGGAATGCACTGAAACTATTGAATATGAATGGAGAATTCCTTTCAGGTGCTGAAGGCAAAAAGATTCTATCTCTCTCACAAAAAATGGATACGACATTTGCCAATTATAATGAATTGGGGAATTATTCACATAATGAGCAAGCCATTAATATCCATATTGAAAAAATCCTTAAGCTGCCTTTAGTTGATCCGAAGATAATAAATGAAGCAGGCTTCACCGTAGCTTTGGATGCAGTAAATTCAACCGGCGGATTGGCCATCCTGCCATTATTAGAGCAGTTGGGTGTTAAAAGGGTAATACCTGTATATTGTGAACCAACAGGGGTTTTTCCTCACAATCCGGAACCACTGCCCGGGAACCTGAAAGAAATTGCCAGCAGGGTTAAAAGAGAAAATGCAGATCTGGGATTTGTGGTTGATCCGGATGTAGACCGGCTTGCCATTATTACTGAGAAAGGTGAGATGTTTGGGGAGGAATATACGCTTGTAGCGGTTGCAGATTATATCCTCAGGAATCATCCGGGTAATACAGTTTCAAACTTGTCTTCTACCCGGGCTTTAAAGGATGTGACAGAGAATTTGGGTGGCAAATACTTTGCCTCCGCTGTAGGAGAAGTGAATGTTGTTGCAATGATGAAAAAGCACAACGCTGTTATTGGGGGAGAAGGAAATGGTGGAGTGATTTATCCTGATCTCCATTATGGCAGGGATGCGCTTGTTGGCATTGCTTTATTCCTAACTTATCTGGCTAAAACAAAACTTAAATGTTCAGAATTGCGTAAAACATATCCCATCTATTCAATATCAAAGAATAAGATCAGGCTTTCTCAGGGTATGGATGTTAACAATATTTTGAATGCTATAAAAGAAAAATATTCAGCTTTTCAGGTAAATACTGTAGATGGTGTTAAAATCGACTTTGAAGAAGGCTGGGTGCATTTGAGGAAGTCTAACACTGAACCTATTATCAGAATTTATGCTGAGGGCGCTGATGAAAAGTTGGCCGGTGAAATGGCTGATAAATTATTAAAAGATATTAACAGTTTGACGAATACTTAACACTAATTTTTATTTTAGTGATCGATCATAGCTTTCAGCCATGGCATTAATTAAAAGGAAAAAGAAAAGAAAAAAAGTACGTTACAGAAGAATTGTAATCAAGTTATCCCAGAGACAACAACGTTCCCTGATTAACTATTGTAAAGCAAGGCATACAACACCAAATAAGTTGATCAAAAAAGTCATACGACCGTTTTTAAATGGTTATGACAAAGAGATCCCTCAGGATGTTCTTCCCACTCCGAATCAGCTTGATCTTTTTGACGATGAAAAAGAGAGATGACTAATTATTTCTCTGCATCTTTGAAAGGAGTTCTGTTCAGGATGGACCTTCCCAGGGTAACTTCGTCTGTATATTCCAGTTCATCACCGATTGCAATTCCGCGTGCGATGGTTGTTATGGAAATGTTGGCACTTTGCAGTTGTTTGAAGATATAGTAGTTTGTTGTGTCACCCTCGATGGTGGTCGGTAATGCGAGAATAACCTCATCAATATTGCCTTTAAATACTTTTTTGACTAATGAATCCATGGTTAGGTCAGCAGCTGAAATGCCTTCCATGGGTGAGATAATTCCGTTAAGAACATGATACAATCCTTTGTACTGGTTGGTGTTTTCTATGGCAAGTACATCCCTGACATCTTCTACCACGCAAAGCAATCCTTTATCACGCTTTGGATCACTGCATATTTCGCATATTTCTTCATCTGAAATATTGTGGCAGTGTTTGCAGAACTTTATTTCTTTGCGCAGCTTTATGATGGTTTTACCAAAATTTTCTACGGCGACTTCATCTTGTCTTAGCAGGTGTAATGCCAGTCGCAGGGCTGTTTTTCTTCCGATTCCGGGGAGTTTGGCCAGTTCATCTACGGCAGTTTCCAGTAAACTTGAGGAATATGTGTTCACAATGCTATTTATTTATATTTTTGAAAGCAAAAATACGTTTAAAACCTGAAAGGATAACTTACTTCTCCTTATGGTTTCTTTCTTAAAAGCCAATAAACAAGAGTGCCTTATGAAGTTTTTCAAGATTCTGATCGTTTTCCTGGTACTACTTCCCGTTATGGTTTGTGGACAGGAACTTATTAATGGACAACACAACCAGGTTGATAAGGAAGGCAGAAGACAGGGCCATTGGAAGGTGTTTGATGGCGATGGAAAGCTAAAGTTTGAGGGTAACTTTAAAGATAATATTCCTTATGGTGAGTTCAAATATTATTATCCCAACGGAACTGTGAAGGCCATTTCCAGGATATTCAACGATGGCAGGGAAGCAAGGACTAAAACATATCATCCGAATGGTATGTTGATGGCAGAGGGTAAATATCTGAACGAAAAAAAGGACAGTATCTGGCATTACTACAGTGAGTTTGATGGTGTGCTCCTTTCAGAAGAGATATACGAACGGGGGATGAAAACAGGAATATGGCAGACATTTTATCCTGATGGCTCAGTTGCTGAAGAGTTTACTTATGTTGATGGCAAAAAGCATGGTCCATGGAAACAATTTTTTACGGATGGTTCTCTTAAACTAAAGGCAAATTACATTGATGGTAAACTTGAGGGGCAGATCACCATATATCATGTAAATGGAACTGTGAATCTTAGTGGGTCCTATAAAAATAATTTTCAGGATGGTGTATGGATGTATTTCAATGACAAAGCTGAAAACACCAAGAAAGAAATCTACGAAGAGGGCGATCTTATCAGCAGGGAGATCTATGATGAGAAAGACTAGCTGGAGCTTAGAATCCAGTCCGGTTACTTATATATTGATTCATAAGAAATGAACCCTTTTGGCCGGACATCTTTCAGGGCAGCCCTGGGTTTGTGAAATTCCTTGCTTTCGTATATTTCCTTCAATAAGCTTTCCCTTACTGCGGGTTTCGCAAGATGTGCAATTCCAATGGCGTGCTCTGCAATAGTTAGTCCCCGGGGGTTAAAGGCTCCGTTTTCGGTAACTATAACAACCGGATCAGCAGCAATAGCTGAAGTGGTAATGCCTTCAGGACATTTGTCGACAATTTTGGAAACACCTTTTTCAGTAGATGATTTCATTGCTATGATCGGAACACCCCCAGGTGATAGGTATGATCCCCTCAGAAAGTCTGCTTGTCCACCAATGCCACTATATATCTGTCTGGCAAACAGTGAATCTGCCCAAATGTTTCCATGAAGGTCCACTCCGATGGCTCCGTTTATTGCTGTCATTTTCGGTTGCAAAGCAATGTTCCTGATGTTATTTGTCTGATCTGAGGGCCGGCTTTGAACGGAACTGTTAAAATCAAGCCATTTATATCCTTCACGTGATCCTGCAAGAAAAATAGAGGCCAGTGAAAAGTTGTTTTGTAAGTATTTGTTGGTAACAATACCCTTCTCAATAAGAATTCTCATTGAATCAGCCAATAACTCTGTATAAATCCCGAGATTTTTGACTCCTTTTCTTATAAGGGCTTTAGTAACCGCCTCAGGCACTTCTCCTATACCGTATTGTAAAGTAGATCCATCGTGAATATATAGCTGTGCAATAATCTCACCAATTTTACATGCCCTTTCATCAGGTTCATGAACGGGACTGTGGGGGAGGTCATAGTCAACATCTATCATAAAGTCAATTTCCGATTCGTGCAAGGTAGTTCCCAGCACAAAAGGCATTTTTGCATTTCGTTCAACAATTACATAACCATTGTTTGCGCGGGCAGAATTAACTGCAGCTTTTACACCTTCTACCGTTGTTCCAAAGCTGTAATTTCCTCCATTGTCAGGGCCACTAACTTGCAGGAAAGCTATGTTTGGCTTTATAAAGTCGGTCAGCTGATTTGGTATGTCACTGAGATGGATGAGCTGGTAAGCAGCCCAGCCATGATTTATGGCCTTGCGGGAATGGGGACCGTTGAAAATTATTCTGTGTCTTATCCGCTTGCATGTATCCTGAGAAAACAGATCCTGTATGTCACCAAGCAAAAGTACATGCAAAGTGTCGATGTGGTGAATGTTGTTATCCTGGGCAAGTTGTCTGCACAATACCTGCGGAGTTGCTGCATTGCCCTGAATGTAAATAATGCTTCCCGGTTTTATGTTGGTGGAATTTACTGCTTCAGAAACATTGTTAACTATTTTCATAGGTTGATTATTGAATTAATATTCTTGCTAAAATTATTAAATTATTGAGGTGAGTTCTTCAAGGTTATGAATTATTTTTCTTCCTGTGGATGACAATCTCTCATGAGACTGGTGTCCATGAGAAACAAGGATGGCATCACAACCAATTTCAAGTGCCACTTCATGATCATGGATGGTGTCTCCAATAAATATGGCTTCTTTCGGGTTGATATCAAAATTTTTAATCAACTTTTCAGCCTGATGGGTTTTACCATTGGCAAAATGATCTTCTATCCCAAGGATAGCCTGGAAGTAATCATTTATTTTTTTTTCTTTGATTGATTCCAAAAGCAGTTGATGTTCCATGGCTGAGAGAACAGCCTGGTGGATGTTTTTTGCTTTGAAATGTCTGAGTACAGATTTTACTTCAGAATAGAGTTCTGCAGTTCTAAGCTGATTTTTGTATAGATCCATGAACTGCAATGCTGGTATATCGAATGATTCATTGGTGAAATCAAAACCTGCTGCAATGTAATAGTCTTTTACAGGAAAAGTAAATATCTCTTTGTAGGTTTTTAAATTGATGACCGGTTTTTTTCTTACAAATAACAAATGGTTAATTGCATCAATACAGATATGCATATCGTTAAGCAATGTGCCATTCCAATCCCAGATTATTAGTTTTTTGTCGATCATATTAAAAGTATATCCAATGAAATTTAAGGTTGTCTTGTTTGTTGTATTCAATGGTGGGTAAGGGGATCTTGATAAATCCAAAAATGTTAAAGATGGCTTTTAGAAATCCTGATTTTGTGGGTATTCTGGTAAGGTCTATGTCTGGAGAGAGAAAATATTGTCTTGTTCTCTGAAATTCAGGAACAGGGACTCCTTTATTTTTAGTGATGTTGTTCCTTGGCCCTGTCATTCCTTTGGCTCCATAACCCAATGCTACATTTAACCATCCTGGAAAAGCGCATTCATCCTTACAGAATGATTTAATATTTGCTGAAAGCCAGAATGTTTGCCCGTTGTAATCTTTTAGTGTTTGTTGAATAAAGTTCCTGCCCAATTGTTCAGGGTTATATCGTGCATACTTAGTGTGGTGGGCGGAAAACTTCATTGTTAATCTTTGTTCGCCCCACATTAATTGTTGAGAAATAAATATTGCTGTACCCAGGGTGTTAGCAGCGACATCACCTAGTGAAGCACCCCATTCGGCTGAGAAGCCATCAAATATTTCAATGGTTGTTACAAATAGCAGCCCGGCAGATCCTCCATACCAGATGGCCTTTTTCTTGCTGAGGCCAGACCATCTGAGTGCATTATAACTAATTCTTCCAAGGTAATATGATGTTGTTGTATGACCGATCTTATCCATTTGTAACCATTCGTTATTGTCATCAATGAAGTGAAAACCAGTTTGCGGGTAACCTTTATACCAGAGATTGTACAATCCAAACATGGAGGAGGCATAAAGAACAGAACCTGTGACTACGAGGCCTGTGAATCGTTTTCTGTTAAGCGTATCAGGAAAGCTTGAATCGCTTTGCTGAGAGATTGCCTGCTCACAGCATTTCAATAAGAAGGTTGCAACAAGGAGAATTATGAATATCGATATTTTAATCTGTGACATCCCGGATGAATTCATTTTTTGATTTTCATTTCATCCAGGGCTTTTTGATACTTTCTTGCATTGATACCATGCTCTGCTGATGTTTTTGCAAATACATGATATCCGATCATATCATCTTTGGCGCAGAAATACATGTAATCATGTTTGGTATAATTGAGTACGGCATTGATGGATGCTATGGAGGGAATACAAATGGGGCCTGGTGGCAATCCTCTGTATTTGTATGTGTTATAGGGTGAATCAACAGTTTTATGTCTGTTTAATACCCGCTTTATACTGTAATCATCATGGGCATAAATCAATGTTGGGTCAGCTTGTAATCGCCAGCCTTTTTCCAGCCTGTTCATATATACACCTGCGATGTCATCTTTTTCTTCATTTTTGGCAGTTTCTTTTTCAACAATGGATGCCAGGGTCACTACTTCCGGGATCGTAAGTCCAATCTCTTTGGCTTTTTCTTCCCTTTCATTATTCCAAAATCTTTTGTATTCGGAATACATCCGTTCAATAAATTGTTCTGAATTAGTATTCCAGTATAGTTCATAAGTGTTTGGAACAAAAAGGCTCAATACAGTATGTTCTGAAAAACCGAGCCTCGCAATATAAACTGTGTCTGTCAGCAGTGAGATGAGGTCAGTTGAATCTGCTTCAATTTGGGTAGAGATTCTTTTGGCCAGTTGTTCTTTGTTTCTGATATTATTGAAAATAACATTAACAGGTGTTTGTTTGCCAGTCCTCAGGAGGTTGATGAGTTCATCGTTGCTCATTCCTTCCTTTATCACATAATGGCCAGGCTTTACCATAGCAGGATATTTTTTTTTCTTCGCGACCCATTCAAATGAATTTCGATGTAGTATAATCCCTTTGCTGTATAAAATGGTTTTTACATCCTCGTAATCAGATCCTGTAGGTATATATATTGAAACGGCTTTTTTGTTATTCAGCCATACATTATTGGTGAATAACATTTTATAGCCGGTAAAAGCCAGTATGCCAGCAATGATTATCAGCATTGTGAGTGTAACCAGGATAAACCTGTGCCATCCTTTTTTCCTTTTTTTGGAAACTTTTCCATACCGTGAATGATAATAAGCCATTACTTTTCGGGATTTATGAGTTGTAATAAGTATTCATCAACCCAGGTATTATTAACTTTAAGCCAATCTTTTTTCAAACCAGTTACTTCGAAATTATGTTTCCTGAACAACTCCAGGCTGGACTCATGGCCTTTCATGACATTGCTGTATATCTGGTGAAGTCCAAGTTTCTTAAAGGCATAACGGACAACCATGTCCAGGGCTTTACTGGCATATCCTTTTCCTCTTTCATCCCTGATTATCAGGATGCCTATTCCTGCTCTTCTGTTTGCAGGGTCAAAATCAAAAAGATCAATAGCACCTATTGTTCTAATACCTTGTTTTTCTTCATCAGTTAAATCAATCATCAATCTGAGTTGTCTGGAACTGAAAATATCTTCATGTGAATTTAAGATATACTGTTCCAATGCAAACCTGGAAAAAGGTGTTATTGTGTTGCTCAGCAACCAGATGCTTTCATCATTTTCCCATTCGTAAAGTTGGTCAACATCAGAAAGTTCAGGCGCCCTCAATGAAATGGTCTGAGATTTGAGCATGGCTTGTAAATTTTTGGTTGACATTTAGCGGTAAAGTTAATAATTCTGTCTGAATCAACGATGGGATTGATTTGGTAAAAGCTTTAACCATCAACCTTTATGGTGCCTTTAAATACTTTTTCCGCTGGTCCTTCGAGCCAAATGTTGTTGAATTCATTTCCAGATCTTTCAAACCCGACCATGAGGTTGCCTCCGTCTGTAGAAACCTTAACAGGCTGGCCAATGATGCCCTTTTTGTTTGCGGCCAATGCAGACGCTGTTACTCCGGTACCACAGGAAAGTGTGAAGCCATTAACACCTCTTTCAAATGTCTTTACTTTGATGTGATCTTCACACTTCCACACAAAGTCAATGTTTATGCCTTCTTTGTTAAATTTTTTATCTTTTTTGATTGCAATGGCGATCTCTTCCAATGTTCGTAAACTGTATTGCTCATCCATCATCAACACATGGTGCGGTGTTCCTGTGTTTAAATCAATATAATTTGCTCCTTCTTCCAATAATCTGGGATCTTTCATTGTAACACGAACTATGGACTTTTGCCCATCAACAGAGATGATCCTGCTGCGGTGTGCTCCGTCTCCGGCAAGAAAAATATATTCATGTTTTTTTATGCCAATTTCTTTCGCAAAGCTTGTTATGCATCTTGCACCATTACCACACATTTCTGCATGACTGCCATCGGGATTAAAAAAATCCATTTTAAAATCATAGCCTGTACCATTTTCCAGGAAAATAATACCATCGGATCCGATGCCAAAATTTCTGTTGCACAATGAACTGATAAGGCCGGTGTCCTTTTTGAAAAAACTTTTTCTGTTGTCAATAAGAATAAAATCGTTGCCTGTTCCCTGGAATTTTGTAAATTGTATGTCCATTTTGCCAATTAATTCTGTTTGTAATAATACGATATTTTCTTATGGACCTAAAGATAAATTTAACAATTCTTAACAGCACAGATGTCAACTATAAGGATGTTTTCGCGTTATTTGTTTATAATCTGAACAAATCTGGATAATTAATGTTAAAATTTATGTTATGATGAATAGGGTATTGATAGGAATCCTTGCATTTTTTCTTGGTGGAATAGTTTTTTTTGTGATTTTTTCCAACACACGGGATACTGTTTCATCCGAAAGTCATTTAAACAGGATTCAGGAACCGGCGCCCGTTGCGATCCAGCCTGCCAGTTATACCCCTGTGATGGTTTCCGGCGGAACTGATTTTGTACGGGCAGCTGAGAGGACAGTGGATGCGGTTGTCCACATTCGCTCGCAGTTTTTGAGGAAAAGCAATGTATATGATGATTTCTTTGGAGCTTTGAGGGAATACTTCGGATATGACTACAGGCCCAAATATAATCATTCTTATCCAATCTCCGGATGGGGAAGCGGGGTGATTATTTCTCCGGAAGGATTCATTGTTACCAACAATCATGTGGTTCAAGGTGCTGAATTGGTTGAGGTAACGCTCAATGATAAAAGGGTTTTTCAGGCTGAGATTGTAGGTACAGATCCTTCAACAGACTTAGCAGTGATTAAAATTGAAGAGGAAAACCTTCCTTTTCTTATTTATGGAAACTCTGACGACGTGCATATCGGAGAATGGGTTTTGGCTGTTGGCAACCCATTTAATCTCACATCAACAGTTACGGCAGGCATTGTAAGTGCCAAGGCAAGAAACATTAACATTCTGGGTGCACGATCCAGTATTGAATCATTTATTCAGACAGATGCCGCAGTTAACAGAGGTAACAGTGGTGGGGCTCTGGTAAATACAGATGGGGAACTGATTGGGATTAATGCTGCCATTGCAAGTAATACTGGGTCATACACCGGATATTCTTTTGCGATACCCGTAAATATTGTTAAAAAGGTCGTGGATGATATTCTTTTGTATGGTGAAGTTCAGCGAGCTTATATTGGTATCGTCCCACGGGAAATAGATAACAAGTTCGCAAACGACCGTGGCTTGGAAGAGCTTACCGGCGTTTATGTTGAAGCCATATCAGATAACAGTGGTGCGGAGAAGGCTGGTATCAGGGAAGGTGATGTAATTACAAAAGTAAATGGCATTGATGTAAATACACTTTCACAATTGCTGGAGGTGGTAGGACAGTTCCGACCAGGTGACAGGGTTGCTGTTGAAGTCAGAAGGGATGGAAAAGCCCTGAGGTATAATGTGGAGCTCCGGAATGAAGATGGTACGATATCTGTTGTAAAAAAAGAAGAGAAATTTTTTGTTGAGTCGCTCGGTGCCACCCTCCAAAAAATTTCTGATGAAGACAAAAGAATATATATGATACCAAACGGACTGAAGGTTGCAGGTGTTGAAGATGGAATATTAAGAAATGGAGGCATTCGTAAAGGTTTTATCATTGTAAGAGTGAACGACAGAGATGTTAGTTCAAAGGATAATCTTGAATCTGCCATCAATTCAAGTTTAAATTCCATAAAAATCCAGGGAGTATATCCCAATGGTATGCGTGTGACATATGAATTTGGTTTGTAACTTAACTTGTTTATATTTAGATTGTTTTTAAACAATTTGGTAATATATTGAAACTTTTTACGTTAAAAATTTTTAGAAAAGCTTAATTTTTCGTATATTTGCGGGTCATTTTTGAAAAATTAAGTTCTTCAGATTATAAGTATTTTTTTAAGGATCGAAGAAAGGAGAATATGAGGCAATTAAAAATCACCAAATCCATTACCAACCGTGAGACAGCATCCCTTGACAAATACTTACAGGATATTGGAAAAGAAGAACTTATCACCGCCGACGAGGAAGTTGAATTAGCCAAAAGAATCAAACAGGGGGATCAAACCGCACTTGAAAAGCTTACCAGGGCTAATCTGAGGTTTGTAGTATCTGTTGCAAAGCAATATCAAAACCAGGGATTATCCTTACCGGATTTGATCAATGAAGGAAATTTGGGTTTGATAAAAGCGGCCAAGAGATTTGATGAAACGAGGGGTTTTAAGTTTATTTCCTATGCTGTATGGTGGATACGTCAATCAATTTTACAGGCTTTAGCTGAACAGTCGAGGCTTGTCAGGTTACCACTGAACCAGGTAGGCTCATTGAATAAAATCAAAAAGGCAACATCCAAGCTTGAGCAGGAATACGAACGCAAACCATCTGTCGATGAAATCGCTGAATTGATGGAGATGCCAGAGTACAAGATTGATAAAGCGATGAAAATTACTACAAAGTACATCTCCATGGATGCACCGATAAATCCTGAAGATGATACCAAATTCCTGGATGTTTTTGTCAATGATGATGGCCCTTCAACAGATTCTACATTGATGCGGGAATCTCTGAATAAAGAGATTCAACGCTCATTGGCAACGCTTACTGATAAGGAGAGGGATGTGATTAACCTCTACTATGGTATTGGAATGAATCATGGTTTAACACTGGAAGAAATAGGGGCAAAGTTTGACCTCACGCGTGAAAGGGTAAGGCAAATTAAAGAGAAAGCGATAAGGAGATTGAAACATACTTCCAGAAGTAAACTTTTAAAAGCATACCTGGGCGAATAGGTTGAAATTATTTCATTAAAAAGGGATTACAAATAATAGATTTGTAATCCCTTTTTTTTATTTTTGATAAGTTGTTTTCACTTCCTAGAATTAATAATGAAAAAAAACAGGTTATGGTAGATTTCAATGAAAAAAGCATGGGGTCTGGTGAAAATCATTTCGCTGAATCTCTTGAGAAATGGAATGAAGAGGAAAAAAACGGGTTGGAATTTGTAAGTGTTGTAGGTAAACTTTTTATCGACAAATCAGTTGAACTTATCTTTTTCAGAAGTCAGTTAATTGACAGGAGTGCAAGTGTTATTTTGTTTAAGCACTCATATGCCAAAACAGTAATTGGTCAGACCTTGAATATTGCAGATTCTTTGTTCATTGCCAATGTGATCATGGATCTGGATATAAGGCAGGCCAGAATAGATGTTGGCAGGTTGAATCATGAATGGGTAACACAAGGTAAGAAATATTCGAATGTAAAGGAGTTTGTCAAAGACAAACTTAGCTATATGATAGGGAAAGAGCCACCTTTTAATGCTCCAAGGGACGTAGTCCTTTTTGGATTCGGAAGGATCGGTCGATTGTTACTGAGGGAGTTGATAATTCAGGGGAACGGAACTCAGTTAAGGGTACGTGCTGTAGTTACAAGAAAAGTTACACCTGAGGATATTCGAAAAAGGGCTTCTCTTATTCGCCATGATTCAATTCATGGTCCCTTCAGGGGAAATGTTATTGAAAATGTAGATAAAAACGAAATATATATAAACGGCCACATTGTAAAAATGCTGGAAGGTAGCAGTCCTGAAGAGATAGATTATGAAAAATATGGCATCAAAGATGCAATCCTTATTGACAATACAGGAATCTTCAAAGACAGGGAAGGTCTTAGCAGGCACCTTAACTCAAAAGGCATCAGTAAAGTCTTATTTACGGCGCCGGCAAAAGGAGATGTTCCTAACATTGTATATGGAATAAATCACAAGGACCTTGATGTAGAAGGGGAAAATGTTTTTTCCGCAGCTTCATGTACAACCAACGCAATTGTGCCCACACTTCATGTTATTGAAAATAGGCTGGGCATAGTAAAAGGACATCTTGAAACCATTCATGCTTATACGAATGATCAGAACCTCATTGACAATTATCATAAAAAACCAAGAAGGGGGAGGGCTGCACCAACAAATATGGTCATTACCTCAACAGGAGCTGGCTCTGCTGCAGCAAAAGCAATACCTTCTTTAAAAGGAAAGTTGACAGCCAACGCAGTCAGGGTACCCGTTCCAAATGTATCATTGGCCATTTTGTCGCTCAATATTGAAAAGGAAGTGACACGTGAAAAGCTAGATGATATCATGAAAGATGCTGCATTGAATGGTCCCCTGGTTGAGCAAATCAGATATTCTGCATCTAACGAATCGGTCTCAAGTGATTTTATAGGTGACCCTGTGACTGCCATTTATGATTCACCTGCCACAGTTGTTTCAGCTGACGGGAAAAATATTATGATCTATTTGTGGTACGATAATGAGTTTGGTTATTCAATCCAGGTTATACGGTTGGCAAAACATATTGCAAAAGTAAAAAGATTCCGGTATTATTAAGATTGGATCTAATCAGTGTTGTATCGATAATACTATTTGAAAATTATCAGAAACTTACTTTTCTGTTAACATGGTTTTATTTTACTTTGCCTAAAATTTTTACCTCTGATGGCAAATACGAAGTATATTTTTGTGGCAGGTGGTGTTTCATCATCCCTTGGTAAAGGCATCATTTCTTCATCCATTGCAAAATTGTTGCAGGCCCGCGGGTTTTCAGTAACCATACAGAAACTTGATCCTTATATTAACGTGGATCCTGGAACGCTAAATCCATACGAACATGGTGAATGTTATGTTACACGGGATGGAGCTGAAACAGATCTTGACCTGGGGCATTATGAGCGTTTTTCTAATGTGCCTACCTCACAGGCCAATAATGTTACCACCGGACGAATTTATCAGACAGTTATAGATAAAGAGCGTAGGGGAGATTATTTAGGGGAAACTGTGCAGGTGATCCCGCATATTACAGATGAGATCAAACGCTCGATTCAGGTGCTTGGAGAAAAAGGGGAATATGATTTTGTAATAACAGAAATCGGAGGAACAGTTGGTGATATCGAATCATTGCCATACATTGAAGCAGTGAGGCAAATGCGTAATGAAATGGGGCATGATTGTATTGTGGTGCACCTTACTTACATTCCTTATCTTGCTGCTGCCCAGGAATTAAAAACAAAGCCAACGCAGCATTCGGTAAAGACATTGCTGGAATCCGGTGTTCAACCTGATATTATTGTATGCCGTACAGAAAAGCCCATCAATGACAGCATTAAATCAAAGATCTCGCTTTTTTGTAACGTTCCTAAATCGGCAGTCATTGAATCTATTGATGCTGATACCATCTATGATGTCCCTGTATTGATGCGGGAAGAGGAGTTGGATGTTGAGATCCTGAAAAAATTAAAAATGCCCATTGATACCTACCCGGATCTGACGAGTTGGGAAGCATTTTTAAAAAAACTCAAAAATCCTAAATCTGAAGTAGAGATAGGATTGGTGGGGAAATATACCGAGTTGAAGGATGCTTATAAATCTATTAATGAGGCTTTTATCCATGCCGGCGCAGTAAACGAGTGCACAGTAAAGGTAAGGCTGATACATTCCGAACATATTGAAAAAGCATCTGCAGGTGAAGCTTTGAAAGGGCTTGATGGCATTCTGGTTGCTCCTGGTTTTGGCGAGCGGGGGATAGAAGGTAAAATTGATGCCGTTAAATTTGCCCGTGAGAATAATATTCCTTTCCTGGGAATTTGCCTCGGTATGCAATGTGCGGTAGTGGAATTTGCCAGGAATGTGCTTAACTTCAAAGATGCTCACTCCACAGAGATCAATGCGGATACTTCATATCCCGTTATTGATCTGATGGAAGAACAAAAACAGGTGCATGAAAAAGGAGGAACCATGCGGCTAGGTGCATATCAATGTCGCATTAAGCCTGATACCAGGGTTTACAATATATATCAAACACAAGAGGTCTTTGAGCGCCACCGTCACCGCTTTGAATTCAACAACAAATACCTGGATGATTATGAAAAGCATGGAATGAATGCCGTGGGGGTATATCCCGGCGACAACCTTGTTGAAATTATGGAATTAAATGACCATCCCTGGTTTGTCGGTGTACAGTTTCATCCTGAATATAAAAGCACCGTTGCCAATCCTCATCCATTGTTCGTAGCATTCGTAAAAGCTGCCATGACTTACAGGAATGGAAAGTTATGATGATTAATGTTTGTGTCACTTTCCATTTTAAAGTATTTGGACTAACTTTGCCGATCTGAAAAATATTCCCTTTCTGATGAATAGAAACACGATTATAGGCCTTGTTCTGATATTTGGAATTTTTATTGGCTGGAGCCTTTTGATGAGGCCGTCCGAGGAAGAGCTGGAAAAACAACAACGAATACAGGATTCCCTTGCTCTGTTGCAGGAAAAGAGACTTGACTCGCTAACAAAAGCTAAAATATTAAAGGAAGCAGAAAGAAAAGTTGCTGCAGAGTCAGCCAAAAAATCCAAAGACATTCAACAGCCTGTTGATACAACTTTGATCAAAGAAAAGGCCCTGGAAAATTTTGGTGTGTTTTCATTGTCATCCCTGGGTGAGGATGAGTACATCACTTTGGAAAATGATGTTCTGAAGATATCTTTATCCACAAAGGGTGGAAGAATATACCAAGCTGAATTGAAGGATTATCAAACATATGATTCATTGCCTCTTATTCTCTTTGATTCAGATACATCCGTTTTTGGACTTCAGTTTTTTGCCGGTAATAAAGCCATTTTTACCGATAACCTTTATTTTAAAGCCTATGTGAATGGAAACCCGGTTGAAGGAAATGAAGAAATTATTGCTCAGGAAGGCCGGCCGGTTGATGTTTCCATGCGCTTGTTTGTTGATGGGCAGGAAGGTACTTATAACAGAAACAAATATATCGAGTATGTTTATACAGTTCAGCCCGACAATTACATGGTTGGGTTAGATGTTAACATGGTTGGAATGAATGATGTGATTTCTTCAAGTGGCAATATTATTGACCTCTTATGGAGTGCCAACCTTCGCATGCAGGAAAAAACAATTGACCGTTTCAACGGATCTACGATCTATTATAAATATAGCGATGGGGATGTTGATTACATGTCAGAAACCAAAGATGATTATGAATCATTGACTGATAAAATCAAATGGGTTTCTTTTAAACAGCACTTTTTTTCTTCCACCATTATCTCCGATGATTTTTTTGTGAATCCGGTGATGAAAACTTTCACGGTACCTGATCCAAAAAGCAACAGGTATCTTAAATCTATGGAAGTAACATTGGGTTTGCCATACAATGGAGTAGGCAACCAGGCTTATAAAATGGATTTTTACCTGGGCCCGCTTAGCTATAATGTAATGCGTTCATATAAATTGGACCTTGAACGTCAGATACCTCTCGGGTGGAGTTTCTTCCTTATGCAATGGATAAACCGCTTTGCTGTTATTCCCGTATTTAATTTTCTGGGTAGCCTGGGTTGGAATTACGGAATCATCATTCTTGTTCTCACCATTCTTTTGAAAATTGTTTTGATGCCTATAGCATACAAGATGTACAGGTCAACGGCCAAAATGCGTGTCCTGAAACCTGAAATCGATGAGATCTCCAAAAAGTTTCCCAAGAAGGAAGATGCTATGAAGAAGCAGCAAGCTACCATGGAGTTATACCGAAAAGCCGGGGTCAACCCGATGGCAGGATGTGTTCCGATGCTATTGCAGCTTCCTATATTACTGGCCATGTTCAGGTTCTTTCCTTCTTCCATAGAATTGCGCCAGCAACCTTTTCTTTGGGCAACTGATCTCTCAAGCTATGATTCTATAATGGATCTTCCTTTTAATATCCCATTCTATGGCAGCCATGTAAGTTTGTTTACATTACTGATGACGGTATCTACTATTATGTATACAAGGATCAATAATCAGATGATGGGATCTTCAAGCACTCAAATGCCAGGTATGAAAACCATGATGTACATCATGCCTGTAATGTTCCTGGGAATATTTAATAATTATGCCTCAGCGCTGAGTTATTATTACTTGCTGGCGAACCTTATCACATTTGGACAAATGTTTGTGATCAGGAAGACCATTAATGAAGAAAAAATCTATGAGAAATTGCAGGAGAATAAAAAGAAACCCAAAAAGAAATCTGGTTTTCAGAAACGCCTGGAAGAAGCTGCAAAAAAGCGTGGTTACAATCCCAATCAGTTTCAGAAGAAAAAATAATATCCCCCTTCCGGTAATACCGGTTTAAAGAATTTGAGGCCGGTTTCTTATTTTAAAACTAATTCTCAATAACTTTGGCATAAGCTACAGGAGGTTCAATTGAATCATCAATCTTCATTTCGATAACCTCTTCATAATCCTTGAGCATGCGGGATAATCTTCCATATTTTAATCCCATTTTTCTCAGCATAGCCCCGATCTTTGCAAGGTTAGCCCATCCTGTATCATCTGCATTTTTTGAGATGGCCTCAATCAGTATTTCCTGAATTTGAGCTTTATCCATTTTTCTTTTATTTTAATCTATGTAAAAATGTGGCATATAAGGCCGAGTGATTAACAGCAATAAAAGAATTAGAATAAACAGTCACCAATCTTACACAAAGTTAAGAATATCAGGAGGCAATGTCAATAATTTCACCAACCCGGATGTTCCGGGGGTAACTTTATAAATGTTTATAATACATATATAAAATATAAATAAGAAGTTGGAAGTGCTTAAGGAGCATGTAATGCAAGCTCACGATGCAATCTTAATACCTGAGGAAGGACCATTGATTGTCCATCATTGTGAATGATATAATCTGCCATGGATATTTTTTGTTCATTGGTCATTTGCAGTGCCATTCTCTTTTTTATCTCACCGACCGTTAACCCGCTTCTTTTCATAACCCTGATAATGCATAAATCTTCGGGTGCAGCTACAACGATATTTTTATCGAAAAACTGATAAAAGCCACTTTCAAACAATAGTGCCGATTCATACAATAAAATGGAAGATTTTTCCTGCTGTTTGATCCATTTTTCCAATGCGGCTTTGACCCTTGGATGAATTATTTTATTTATTTTTTCGATGGAATTTGCATTGTGGAAAACTTTTTCCGAAAGTTTTTTTAGGTTGACATGCAGGTTATGGTCAAGGATTCCAGACCCGAAGGCTGATGCGACTTCCTGAATAACATCAGGATCATGATACAATCTTTTGGCCTCCTGGTCGGCATTGTAGATCTTCGCACCCAGAATTTCAAAGATCTTTGTAACTGTGCTTTTTCCACTGCCTATAATTCCGGTTATTCCTGCCTTGATCATTTTTTCATGATGATAAAATCCACGCTTACAGGTTCCAGTTTTACGGACCGGACGAAGGAGGGTTTTTGAGTGAGTTTTAGTTCAAGTTTTTGTGTTTGCCGGCCATCATATTTTGCTTTAACCTGGAACTGATTTTTGCTTATCCTTGGATAGTCTTTTAAAGCGACAAGAAACTTTATGGTAACTTCTGCAGGGAATGTTTTTATCCGGACATCCGGATTTCCAGGCTCAATAATGATAGGAATTTTTATGTTTGATTCTGTGAACTTTTCTACCGGAACCATGATGTCAACATTGTCGGAGGAGTATTGAAAATCTGGTCCTTTGAATGGTTTGATAATTTTTAGTTTAACGGTTTTTGTTTCATGCAGATCATCAATAGATTCGGATTCTGTCTTCAAAAATGTCAGTGTGTCAATATAAGCAGCCGGCCCCTGTAGGGTGATGCAGGATGGAGTAACAATGATACTGTCATATTGTAGAAATTGTTTCCTGAATTCCAAATCGATTACAGGATTAACAGGAATTTTTTTTGTAATGATGCTACTTTGCTCAAAGAATAATGTATCAGGGAGAATTTCGGTTATCTGGAAGCCGGGATCGAGCTGGTTGGTGAACTTCTGTTTCAGCCAGCTAAGCAATATGTAAAAACGCTCTGAATTTTCTTCTGCCCTGATCCTGGTGCTTCCGAGGTCGATTACTATTTTTGGCTTGATGGAGAGGTATTTGAGTGAAAAAAGATCAGCACCTTTACCTTTTACAATGAGTTGTATCTTCCTTGCATCTGGCCTTATTATTTTGCCGGCAGGTGTGTTGGAAAACTCATATTTATAAGATATGGTTGTCACATATGATTGCGACATTTTTATTAACAACCATATGAAAACTGAAAGCCCAAGGCAAATCAGAAATACGTACAATTGATTTCTGTATTTGGCATCCCTGGTTTTTCCTGCCCTTTTAATAAAACCAATTATTGAGGATTTCAATATCTCGTTAAAACATTAATTTTTCTGATCAATCCTGGATGAAGAATCCATGGCGACTGCAGACTTTTCAAAAGTCATCAGGTTTTGATTTCCAACGTCTATTGTAACTGTATTGTCCTTAACATCAGTGATTTTTCCGTGGATACCTCCAATGGTTACAACCTTTTCCCCTTTCTTGAGTGATTCTCTGAATTTCTTCTGGTCTTTTGATTTTTTCATCTGGGGACGGATGAAAAACAGATAAAATACAACGATGATCAGCAACAGTGGCAGAAACTGCATGAATCCACCACCTTCACCACCTTCGCCCTGGGGCATAAACAAAAGAATACTGAGTAAATTTTCCATTATTGATTAATTAAATGTTAATATCTTGATTTTGAGATTATTTATTCATTGAATCTGGTGTTATGATCTTGGCTTTGACTCTGAGTTTAGTGAGGTTTGGTTGGGTATTGGCCATTACATTTACTGATTTATTCTGAAACCCAAGCCTGTTCTCACTGTTAAAAGTAACCGATATGGCTCCGCCTTTTCCTGGTTTGATTGCATTCCTCGGATAATCTGTTGCAGTACATCCGCAACTTGCACTGACCTTTGCAATAACCAGGTCTGATTTTCCGGTATTGGTAAATTTGAAGGCATATGATACCTTTTCTCCCTGTATTACATCTCCAAAATTATGTGTTGTTTCTTCAAATTCAATTGCAGGAAGTGCATCCAGTTTGTTTTCTCCGTCGGCACTGATTGGGTTGCTGACTACATTGGCTGGAAGATCATTGTTGTTACTGTTTCCACAGGAAAACATAAAAGATAATATGGTAATACTTGCCATATATGCCAGTATTCCTGCTAAAGTATTAGATTTAATTTTAGAATATTTTTTCATAGTACTGATAAAAGAAATAAACCCTGCATTTTTTTATAACGTATTACAAATGTAAAAATGTACCTGAAATACTAGTCCTTTCCCCTTCCGATGACTGTAGCATGCAGACCATATTTCCTGTCATCTTCCAAAGCAGCTGGCAAAGCTAATAACAAAAATAAATACAAAATCACTCCTTCAAGTTTCCTGCACCATCCCAGTCGTTTTGATAATTAAAACCGTTCATAGTACTCTTTTTCCCCAACGGCTGTATACCACCAATTCATTAGAAACGTAGTTAATGCTTTCTTGATCTCAAATAATCATTGATTCCATCCCATTGGGTGTGAATACGTTGGGTGTACTTCTAATTCCAGTTCCTTAACCGGTACCATCAGGAGAACAGAATCCCGGCAGCCGTCAAGGGTAGTGTATTTAAAAATGCATCGTAGTTGCCAGTGCTTTGAACACACAACAGGTGCTGCAAGGTCGGATTTTGTTTTGTCACCAAAACTCCAACTCCAGTCTGTTAAAGTTATAGAATCAATGCTTTTGTTTTCAAAAAGAAAATATTGCACGTGGGTTCGTAATGTATACAGTATCCGGACTGTATTCTGCTTCAATGTCTGGCATGTCAAAAGTTCCACGGTATAGAGGTCCAGTTCACACCCATAGCCATCAGATACAATTATGCGATACTGCCCTTCACAGAGTCCAATGGCATAGGAAGAACTCTCTGGATCGATTTTAGAGAACCAATTATAGTGATATGGTTCAAGTCCTCCTGATGCAGTTGCTTTTACCTGTCCTTTGCATTCACCTCCCGGACAAAGCAGGTTGGGTTGCTCAAAACTCAGGTACATTCTGGGGAAAATAGTAAAGGTTGTACTGTCGTAGCACACCTGGTTATTAAAGTTTGCCTGGAGGTAATAAGTTGTTGAATCCAGGATTGTATCCGTTGTGAAGAAATTTGTGTCACCTGTACTCCATATATAAGTTAGAAAGTCGAGGTTTGGTTCAGCCTGTATTCCGATGATATCCTTATAGCAAACTTTTTCTCCTTCCACTTCAATCCTGGCATTGATAAAATAACATTCAGCATCCTCGAAATTTGTACCGTCGAAAACCGTGACCGAGTAATTGTCACTTTCACTAACAAAAATAAACCGGGATTCCTGGCCTGTATTCCATGAATATGTAACACCCGGGCCTGCATCCAGCGCAATGCTGTCAATATGGCAATATAGAACAGTATCTGCCTGAAAAACATTAACAGTATCAATCTGGGCAAAGGTTTTGGCTGTCATTAAATTAGCCAGGATGATGAAAAACAGAATGCCTTTTTTCATGTAACGGAATTTAAGCCTTCAGGGATTACAGGGGTGCAAAATTAATTAAAAATTTAAACTTATACATGTAAAGATGACGTTGCATTATACACATCAATAATGTGCTAATATCAAATTTATTGTTCACAGCGCCAATTATTCATCATTAGTAAACCTTATAGACAAAAAGTCAAGTTTATCATGATGGTATATGTCAAATAGTCCTTAAATTGATATTTCTATGCTTTGGCAGAATCTTTGAAAGCTAAAATGCAGTAAAATAGAAAAAGAAGGGAGATAAACATATATGAATTTTAACAATTTTACAATAAAATCACAGGAAGCCATTCAGAAGGCACAGGAGATTGCTGTTGCTCAGCAAAATCAGGCCATCGAGACAGCCCATATTCTCAAAGGGACAATGAAGGCTGATGAGAATGTAGTTCCGTTTTTGTTGAAAAAGCTTAATGTCAATATGCCTGTAATGGAACAGGCAGTGGATAAAATCATTGAAGGGTTTCCGAAGGTTACCGGTGGAGACCAGTATTTGTCAGGAGATGCCAACAAAGCTCTTCAAAAGGCTCAGTCTTTTATGAAAGAATTCAATGATCAGTTTGTCACCATTGAACATATCCTTCTGGGCATTCTTTCAGGAACGGATGTAACTGCGATGCTTTTAAAGGATAATGGTGTTAATGAGAAAGATCTGAAGACTGCCATTAAGCAGTTGCGCAAAGGATCGACCGTTAATTCGCAATCTGCTGAAGATGCTTTAAATGCATTAAACCGGTATGCCAGGAACCTTAACGAGCTGGCAAATTCCGGTAAGCTGGATCCTGTGATCGGAAGGGATGAGGAAATACGCAGGATACTACAGATATTGTCACGAAGGACGAAAAACAATCCCATACTTATCGGGGAGCCTGGAACAGGTAAGACTGCCATTGCAGAAGGCCTGGCTCACCGCATTGTGAATGGTGATGTGCCGGAAAATCTCAAATCCAAATTGGTTTATTCACTTGATATGGGTGCATTGATTGCCGGAGCGAAATACAAGGGGGAGTTTGAAGAGCGCTTAAAAAGTGTTGTAAAAGAGGTTGTTGGGTCAGATGGTGAGATCGTTTTGTTTATTGACGAAATACACACCCTTGTTGGTGCAGGTGGAGGAGAAGGAGCCATGGATGCTGCAAACATCCTGAAACCTGCTTTGGCTCGTGGTGAACTAAGGGCCATCGGGGCTACCACACTTAAGGAATATCAGAAATATTTTGAGAAAGACAAAGCCCTGGAAAGAAGGTTTCAGCCGGTTATGGTTGATGAACCTGACACGCTTGATGCGATATCCATATTAAGGGGATTGAAGGAAAGGTATGAAACCCACCATCATGTCAGGATCAAGGATGAGGCCATCATTGCTGCTGTTGAGTTGTCTCAGCGGTACATTACCGACCGGTTCCTTCCTGATAAAGCCATCGACCTTATTGACGAAGCTGCTTCAAAACTTCGCCTGGAGATCAATTCATTGCCGGAGCCACTGGAGATCATTGAGCGCAGGGTGCGGCAACTGGAAATAGAGCGGGAAGCCATCAAAAAGGAAAAGGATAAAAATAAGCTCAAAGAGATCAATGAAAAACTTGCAAACCTTACGGAAGAAAGAAATGTCCTGAAAGCAAAGTGGCAACAGGAAAAGGAAATCGTTGAGAACATCCAGCAGAGAAAAAAAGATATTGAAGATTTTAAGCTTGAAGCTGAAAGGGCTGAGCGTGAGGGTGATTTTGGCAAGGTAGCTGAAATACGATATGGAAAGATTCAGGAAGCTGAAGGAGGTGTTGAAGCTTTTAAAGCAAAGTTGGAAGAATTGCAGGGTGACTCGCCCATGATCAATGAGGAGATTGGTGAAGAGGAAATTGCTGAGATCGTATCAAGATGGACTGGCATTCCGGTTAATAAAATGTTGCAAAGTGAAAGGGAAAAACTTTTACAGCTTGAAAAGCAGCTTCATATGCGTGTTGTGGGTCAGGATGAAGCCATTGAGGCTGTTTCGGATGCGATCCGAAGGAGCCGTGCCGGGTTACAGGATGTTAAAAGGCCAATTGGTTCGTTTATTTTCCTGGGAACAACTGGTGTTGGAAAAACAGAACTCGCCAAAGCACTGGCTGAATTTCTTTTCGACAATGAAAACAATATAGTAAGGATTGATATGTCTGAATATCAGGAGAGACACAGCGTTTCAAGGTTGATTGGTGCTCCTCCGGGGTATGTGGGATATGATGAGAGCGGGCAATTGACAGAGGCAATCCGCAGGAAACCATATTCAGTTGTTTTGCTTGATGAGATAGAGAAAGCACATCCTGATGTTTTTAACATCTTATTGCAGGTATTAGATGATGGCCGGCTAACTGATAATAAGGGACGTGTTGTGGATTTTAAAAATACAATTATTATCATGACCTCAAATATCGGTTCCCATATTATCCAGGATAACATAAGCAAGATCAATGACCGCAACAAAGAGGAAATATACAACCGGACCAGGGAACAGGTTTTCGAGTTGTTGAAGAAAACAATCCGCCCGGAATTCCTGAACCGTGTTGATGAGATCATCATGTTCAAACCATTAACAAAAGAAGAGATCAGAAACATTGTCTTGCTTCAGTTTGAACAAGTGAAAAAAATGCTTGAGAAGAATGGTGTGCAAATTGAAATTACCGATGCTGCACTCGATCACATTGCTGACATTGGATTTGATCCTCAATTTGGAGCAAGGCCGATAAAACGCGTGATGCAAAGGAATCTTTTGAATCAGTTGTCAAAGATGATCCTTTCCGGAGAAGTCGACAGGGATTCCCGGATCCTGGTTGATTTTAAAGATGGTAATTTGATGTTTGAAAATCAATAGAATAACATGCATTGTATAAAAGAGGCTGTGTTCAAACGAACTTCTGCCTCTTTTTTTTAATTGACCATTGTTAATAATTAATAAAGCGTTGAATATTACTTTTTCTTATTTTTGTTAAAAACAATTTAAAAACAGTATTATGAAAAGAACATTGATTTTTATTATGGTTATGGCCATTGCCATATTGGCGTATTCTCAGGAAATGGAAGTAGCAAGTGTTTCGGGTTCTTCCGGAGGAAAGCTTTCAGCTGGTGCTAAGTTTGGGCCCGTATTTAAAAATCTTTATGGTAGCGATGTAAGCAATAATAAGATTGGTACAGGATTTCAGTTTGGTGTACATGGTAATTATAAGTTCACAGATATGATATCTGCCCAGGTGGAGTTAAACCTGGAAGGTAAAGGTGCAAAATTTAAAGCCGGTGGTGTTACAAGTAAGCTTGGGTTAAATTACTTCACCATTCCTTTTATGGCAAGAGGTGATTTCGGTTTAAATGATAAGATGAGTGTTTTTGCAAACACCGGTTTTTTTGTTGGATTCCTGATGGGAGTCAGGGTTGATGGTGACAAGGAGTTTACATACCAGGATTTGATTTATGATCCGCAAAATCCATTTGCCCCTCCACAGGTCGTAACAAAGACAGAAAAATATAAGGACAATTATAAAACACTGGATTTTGGATGGCTTATAGGTGGCGGTTTTGCTTATGAGGTGATCCAGAACCTAAAGGCATTTGCAGATATGAGAATTAACCTTGGATTGGTTAACATCCCTGATGCAAGCAACAACAATAAAGTGAAGACATTTTCATTCGTGATCGGCTTTGGAGCCGCATATACACTTCCGTATTAGATTGAAGAACTCAGATATCAGACCTCAGATCTCAGATCTGGGGTTTTTTTATACATTGAACCTGATATGCAGGATGTCTCCTTCTTCTACGACATAGTTTTTCCCTTCCACATGAAATTTCCCTTTTTCTTTACAAGCTTGTTCTGAGCCAAGCGTTATAAAGTCTTCGTACTTCATAACTTCTGCCCGGATAAAGCCCCTTTCCAGGTCGCTGTGTATGACTCCGGCTGCCTGTGGTGCTTTCATGCCCTTCCGGATTGTCCATGCACGAACTTCCTTGGGTCCTGCAGTAAAAAATGATTGAAGGTTTAAAAGGCTGTATGCAGAACGGATCAGTTTGTTGACTCCGGGTTCTTTTAATCCGGCATCTTCCAGGAATTCTCTTCTGTCATCATGATCCTCAAGCTCAGCAATCTCTGATTCCAATTTGCCGGCCAGGGTAAGAACCTCAGTGTTTTCATCTTGAACGGCATTTTTTAAATCTTTTACATATTGATTGTCATCAATTGCTGAAGCGTCATCTACATTGCAGACATACATGACTGGCTTATCAGACAACAGGAGGAGGTCTTTTACAACATTTTTTTGTTCTGCGGAAAGAGGGACTGTCCGGGCCGATTGGAAATTTTCAAAATGTTCTTTATAAACCTGCAGGATCTCCAATTCCTTCTTTGCATCCTTATCACCTGATTTGGCAACCTTTTCCGTTCTTTCGATTTTCCTTTCAACCATCTCAAGGTCACGGACCTGAAGTTCAAGATCGACAATTTCACGGTCGCGGACAGGATCAACAGACCCTTCAATGTGTGGGAGGTCCGGATCATCGAAGCAACGAATAACGTGGATAATGGCATCGGCCTGCTGAATGTCCGATAAGAACTTGTTCCCAACACCTTCACCCTTGCTTGCTCCTTTTGCCAGACCTGGAATATCAATGATTTCCATCGTGGCCGGAACTACTTTGGCAGATTTAATGATGTTGTCTATTTTATAAAGACGATCATCAGGAACATTCACGGTGCCAATATTTGATTTTGTGGCACTGAAGGCAAAGTTGCTTGCCTGAGCCTTTGAACTGGAAATACAATTGAATATAGTTGTCTTCCCGGTATTTGTTATGCCAATGATCCCGCATTTTAATGCCATAATATCTCAAATAATGATTGCGCTGCAAATATAACCAATAACCAAAATGATTGTTCGCCTTATATATTTTAAGATGGGATTTGCAATATTTTTTATTCTCGAATATGTTTTGTAATTTTGCACGCCATTTTTAAAGGGTGAATGGTCGCGTTAAAGCTGTGTATTTCAAAAAAAAGTAATAAACAAACGTATGTTTAACCTCTGGATCTGTTGATTTTTTTAACCCTTTAATCTTTCAGGTCTATACAAATTTATTTTTAATGACTGATAATCAGGAAAAAGTTAACAATGAGAATGGTAAGGCTGAAGAAGTAAAGGACCAGCAGAAAGTTTCCGAAGAAAAGAACGAAACAGTTGAAGAAAAGAAGGTTGAAGCTGAAACTCCCGCTTCTGAAGAAAAGAAGGAAGAGGTTGTTGACGAAACAAAAAAGCCGGAATCAACCGGCAAGGAAGAACCTGTAGAAGCAAAACAGGAAGATGCCAAAGAAAAGACTGAACCCGTTGCTGAAGCAAAAGCTGAAGTAAAAGCCGAGGAAAAAGCACCTGAAAAGGAAGAGCCCAAAGCAAAAGCTGAAGAAAAGCCCCAGGAAGAAAAGGAAGAGCCCGAAGCAAAAGCTGAAGAAAAGCCCCAGGAAGAAAAGGAAGAACCCGAAGCAAAAGCTGAAGAAAAAACTGAGGAAATAAAGGAAGAGTCAGAAACTACGGTAGAAGCAGAAGAAAAACCAGAGCAACCTGCATCTGAAAAAGAAGAAGATGCCAAACCAGATGAATTTAACTGGGATACTGTTGGCAAAAAGCAGGATGTATACTCCGAAAAAGAACGGGAAAGGCTTGAAGAGATCTATGACAAAACCTTAAGCTCCATTGTAGAACATGAAGTGATAGATGGGACTGTTGTAGGTTTAAACAACCGCGAAGTTGTTGTTAACATTGGTTTCAAATCTGATGGGGTTATTCCTCTTAACGAACTGCGTTACAAGGAAGACCTGAAAGTTGGAGACACCATCGAAGTGTATGTTGAAAGCCAGGAAGACACTACCGGTCAATTGGTATTGTCTCACAAAAAAGCCAGAATTCTGAAATCCTGGGAACGTATAAACGAAGCATTCGACAACGATACCATCATTCAGGGTTATGTGAAATGCAGGACCAAAGGTGGTTTGATTGTTGATGTTTTTGGAATCGAAGCTTTCCTCCCCGGCTCTCAAATTGATGTGAAGCCAATACGTGACTATGATATGTATGTTGATAAAACCATGGAATTTAAAGTGGTGAAGATCAACCATGAATTCAAGAACGTAGTTGTTTCTCATAAAGCACTTATAGAGGCTGAACTTGAACAGCAGAAGGCAGAGATCATGACCAAGCTTGAAAAAGGTCAGGTTCTTGAGGGAACCGTTAAAAATATTACATCTTATGGTGTATTTGTTGACCTTGGAGGTGTCGATGGTCTTATACATATTACAGACCTTTCATGGGGAAGGATCAACCATCCGGAAGAAATTGTCAATCTGGATGAGAAGATCAAGGTTGTTATCCTCGACTTTGATGATGAGAAAAAACGTATCGCCCTGGGTCTCAAGCAGCTTACCCCACATCCATGGGATTCACTCGATCCGAACCTCAGCGTAGGTGATAAGGTTAAGGGTAAGGTAGTTGTTATCGCTGATTACGGTGCTTTTATTGAAATAGCACCAGGCGTTGAAGGTCTGATCCATGTTTCTGAAATGTCATGGTCACAGCACTTGCGCACTGCTCAGGACTTTTTAAAAGTCGGAGATGAGGTTGAAGGTGTTATTCTGACACTGGACAGAGAAGAAAGAAAAATGTCTCTGGGCATGAAGCAGCTTATTCCGGATCCATGGGAAAACATCATGGAAAAATACCCCAAAAACTCAAAGCATAAGGCCATTGTAAGGAACTTTACAAACTTTGGGATCTTTGTTGAGCTTGAAGAAGGTGTTGATGGCCTGATACATATCTCTGACCTTTCATGGTCCAAGAAGATCAAGCATCCTGCTGAATTCACAAAGATTGGTGAAGAAATTGAGGTGATTGTTCTTGAGGTAGATGTAGAAAATAGAAGATTGAGCCTCGGACATAAACAACTGGAAGAAAATCCATGGGATGTGTTTGAATCGATCTTTACGGTTAACTCTATTCATAAAGGTACCATCATCAGTACGAATGATAAAGGAGCAGTTGTTTCTTTGCCATATGGTGTTGAAGGATTTGTTCCAAACAGGCACCTTGCCAAAGAGGATGGATCCACTTGTAAAGCTGATGAGACACTTGATTTTATGGTGATTGAGTTTTCGAAAGATAATAAGAAGATCATCCTGTCGCACAGTAAGACACACCAGGATAAAGTCCAGGCCGAAAAAGCCAAGGAGACTGCTCGTGCGAAAACTGCACAGCGTGAGACAAAAAATGCTGTGAGAAAGCTTCAGGATAAAATGGAAAGGACCACCCTGGGTGACCTTGAAGCATTGGCCCATCTGAAGGAAGAGATTGAGCAGGAAGAACAAAAGGCCAAAAAGGATCCAAAGGAAAAAGAGAAACCCGAAAACGATGAATAAGAAAAAAGTCCTCCGCAAGGAGGATTTTTTTTCTCAACACCCTAAGCTATGAAGACTTTTGCGGTGACAGTTTTGGGTAGTGGGGCTGCTATTCCATTGTTGCATAGAAACCCGAGCGCCCAACTAATTAATATACATGAAAAATTGTATTTAATGGACTGTGCAGAGGGAACCCAGTTGCAATTGCGGAAGAACAGAGTGCGGTTTCAGCGTATCAATCATATTTTTATTTCTCATTTGCATGGTGATCATTATTATGGTCTGTTTGGTTTGATCACAACACTTCATCTTCTTGGCAGGACCAATGAGCTTTACCTCTTTGCCCATGCAAAATTAAAAGACATCATTGATAAGCAACTTGAAGCATCCAATACTGTTCTGAGGTATCCACTTAAATTTGTTGCTATTGATCCGGATAAGCACGAAGTGATCCTGGAGAACGAATTCGTGACAGTTGAATCCTTTCCTTTAAACCATAATTTCCCTGTGAATGGTTATTTGTTCAGAGAGAAAAGAAGTAAGCCAAACATTAAAAAGGATTTTCTGGAACAGAAGTCCATTTCGCATGAAGACCTGCAACGGATAAAAAATGGTGAAGATTACACAGATGATCAGGGAGAGATATATTCCAATGACGAGATTACTGTTGCAGCGCCACCTCCCAGATCCTATGCTTATTGTTCGGATACGGCTTACCACGAACCATTGATACCGGTTGTCAGGGATGTGGATTTGTTGTATCATGAGGCAACCTTTATGGATGACAAAGCTCAGGATGCTGCGGATAAATATCATTCAACAGCCAGGCAGGCTGCAATGATCGCCTCCAAAGCGAATGTGAAAAAACTGATGATCGGACATTATTCAGCCCGGTACAAAACATTGATGCCGATGCTTGAGGAAGCTCAGGAAGTGTTTAAGGAAACAATGCTGGCCGATGATGGAAAGGTCATCCTGATACCTAATTCCTGATGGCCTCATATAATATTTCAACGGGATGCCTGGCCTCTTTACCGGTGCCATCAAGAATCTGATGGCGGCAACTTGTGCCTGGCGCCGCAATGATAATTTTTTCATCTGAACTTCTGACTTCCGGGAACAAAACCAGCTCTCCCACTTTCATTGAAAGATCATAATGTTCTTTTTCGTATCCAAATGAACCAGCCATACCACAGCATCCTGATTTAATCTCTACCACTTCATAGTTTTCGGGGATGGTAAGCATAACATGTGTGGGTTTGGTGGAAGCAAGCGATTTTTGATAACAGTGTCCGTGAAGCTTTATTTTCTTTGGATCGGAAGTAAACATTTTCTTGTTTATGTTTCCCTTCCTGAGCTCCAGCTCAATAAACTCATCAAACATCAGGCAGTGTTTCGCAAGCTTGATGGCTTTATCTTTGAGTGGCTGGTCAACAAGCTCAGGATATTCATCCCTGAATGTCAAAATGCCGGATGGCTCAATCCCGATCAATGGATGCTTTTCATTAACCAATCTATGGAGCAATTCAACATTTTTTGTGGCATACTTTTTGGCTTTTCTGACAAGGCCTTTTGAGAGAAAAGTCCTGCCACTGTATTGGTGTTTTGGTATCTCTACTTCATAACCCAGTGCATTTAGCAGTTTTATCGCTTTGATGCCTATTGTGGTGTCATTGTATTGGGTGAATTCATCGGCAAACAGAAATACCTTCCCCTTACATACTCCGGTAATCTTATTTCCGTTCCGTTTCATCCAGGCCCTTAGGGTGGTTTTGTATAACAAAGGGATAGAGCGTTTTGGCGCAAATCCAAGTGCTTTCTTCAGAAGAGTTGAAATATATTTATTGCCAAGAAAGAAGTTGAATATTGGATAAAATGGCATTCCCAGCCTGTTAATATGGGAAATGTAGGCAATAAGCCTGGTCCTGATAGGTATTCCATGTGCATCATAATAATGCTGCAGAAATTCGGCTTTGTATTTTGTAATATCGACATTCGACGGGCATTCAGACTTGCAACCTTTGCAACTCAGGCAAAGGTCCATGACCTCATATATCTCTTTGTGATCAAATGGATTCTTCTTCTCATTATTACTCAGGAATTCACGAAGTATATTGGCCCTGGCCCTTGTGGTGGTATTTTCATCCCGTGAGCCCATGTAACTGGGGCACATTGTTCCACCGATAATCTCTGATTTTCTGCAGTCACCGGATCCATTACATTTTTCAGTTGCCCTGATAATGCCCCGGTCTTTGGAAAAATCAAATATTGTGGATATTTCCTTTGTCTTCTGTCCGGGTTTGTACCTCAGGTTTGTGCGCATATCAGGTGTCTGGACAATTTTCCCCGGATTAAAAATGCCGTTAGGATCCCAGGCATCTTTGATGCTCTCAAGGAGTTTATAGTTGCTTTCTCCCACCATCAGTGGGATGAATTCGCCTCTTAAGCGTCCATCTCCATGTTCTCCGCTTAAGGAACCTTTATATTTTTTTACCAGTCTGGCAGTTTCTTCCGCAATGGTTCTGAAAAGCTCTACATCTTTGGTGTCTTTCAGGTTCAAAATTGGTCGCAAATGGAGTTCTCCGGTAGCTATATGGGCATGGTAAACACATTCAAGATTATGTTTTTGCATGAGTTTGCCAAAATCATCCATGTATTCAGGCAAAACCTCAGGATGAACGGCCGTATCTTCTATAACCGAAACAGGTTTGGCATCACCAGGAAGGTTTGAAAGCACGCCAAGTCCTGCTTTTCTTAAGTCCCATACCTTTGGGATGTCATTGCCAAAGATCCTTGGATAATGGTATCCCAGCCCGCTTTCTTTCATTTCATTTTCCAGGATGGTCATCTGCTTTTCAACTTCTGCCTTCGTTTCCCTGGCAAATTCAATGATCAAAATAGCTCCCGGATCCCCTTTAAGAAAAAACCGGTTTTCCCGTAACCCAATATTTTTCTCAGTAAGCCTCAGGATCTTGTTGTCCATTAATTCAATAGCACCAGGTTTATGTTTCAGCGCTATGAGGTTGCCTTTGAAAGCCTCGGGAAGCTCTTTGAAATGTATGCATAGCAAACCCGATTCCTTTGGAGGTAATGGTACCAGGTTGAGTTTGATTTCAGTAATGAAGGCCAGCGTTCCTTCTGATCCTGCTAATAAGGTGCTGAAATTGAAAGGCCTGTCGTTAACGGTAAATGTATTGGTGTTTAGAAGCAAGTCTATGGAGTAGCCTGTATTTCTCCTTTTTATCCTTGGGTCAGGATAGTGCTTTTTTATCTCCTCCTGGTTTTCAGGGAGGGAAAGTATCTCTGCAATGTTTCTGTATAGGCCCCCTGTGAAACTCTTCTCATTCGATTTTTTAAGGAATTCATTCCTGCTAACCGGACCAAATTCAGCATCTTCTCCGTTACTCAGGATGGCTTTTACAGCAATGGTATGGTCCCTGGTGCTTCCATAAATAAGTGAATGGGCCCCGCATGCATTGTTGCCCAGCATGCCACTGATGGTGCAGCGGTTTGATGTAGATGTTTCCGGACCAAAGAACAATCCTTTGTCTTTGAGAAAAAGGTTTAACTCATCCCTTATAACACCCGGTTCAACACGCACCCAATGTTCTTCCTCGTTGAGTTCAAGGATGCGGTTCATGTATTTTGAGATGTCAACAACAATTCCTTCTCCAACAACCTGGCCTGCAAGAGATGTGCCGGCGGCACGAGGTATTAATGAAAGGTTGTTTTTGCCTGCAAAAAGAATGAGTTTTCTGATGTCTTCTGCATTCCTGGGCCTGGCTACAGCCAGGGGTACCTGCCTGTATACAGAAGCATCTGTTGCATGCATAAGACGGAAACTTAAATCATGGTAAAGGTCGCCATCCAGTTGGGAGCCTAATAGATTGAGCTGTTCCGTGGTGGGTTTTGTCATTTTTTCTTGTCGTAGTAATCAGTGCTCTCGAAGATCTTGTCAGCAGATTTGGCAATAAAACCGGAATAGAGCTTCCCGTATTCATCGGAATATCTTTTAGCAAATTCATAGTAACATCCCGGTATTTCTTTAACACCATCCTTGAACTCCATGGAAATATGATCTGCCTTAATGCTGGATTGTTCCAAAAGCTGTTTCGGACTTCCTTTTATCTCTCCACCAGAATCATTGATAAGAAAACCATTGTTTTTAAGAAGTTGGTTTACCTTTTCAAGGGAATTATATTTTTTAAGATGGTTTACGCTTACAGTAAAATGATTGGCCCTGAAGCCAAAAACATATAACCACGCAGCATATTCGGATTCTTCCCTGAGCTTTGTGTATGTTTCGTAAGAAGGTGTGCCCCAGGAGTTGCCAGAGAAAACAAGGCTTGTGGGTTTCAGGATATCTCTGGATAATCTGTTTATTAAATCCTGAACGGCAATTTGCAAAAATTTACTGCACAGTTCGAGTTTTAACTCAGAAATGAATATCCTCGGTGCATCAGGGTCCTTTTTGTGTTCAAAATGCTTGGCATAAAGTTTTTTTGTTTCAAAATGGTAATCCTGTTTAAACTCATAACCGGCATTTAAAAATACCTTAGACAAAACATCAACATTAACTTTTGAGTGGTTGAAAGTACGAAAGGCAATATGGTCATTGACCACGGTTTCTCCTTCCGCGATAAACAAATCATAAATTCTTTTTGCCGAGGGGTTGAGTTCTGAATAATCCTTCCATAGTCTTTCAAAAATTTCTTCTTTCGTGTACATAATGATTATGGTTTAGAACATTTCCTGAATAAAATTTTCCGGATCAATCTGATTTGCAAATTTAACTGAATTCATCGAAATTCTGATTTCATCAGGATGGTATCTTTTGTTTTTTAGGACTGTGGCTAATTCAGATGCCCGGGCAATCCCGCTTTTTTTAAAATGCACTTCCGTGATCATGCCATTGGTTACCCCCAATTCCAAGTCCTGATCCATGCCTTCCATATTATATTTGAATCTTTTTCTGAAAAATGGCGAATACCCATAGTTCCATTCCCACAAGCGGTATTTTTCTTTAACCAGTTTGTTGATCTCCCGGATATCATTGTTGTTCAGTATGTATTCTGCATCGGATTGAAAATAATTTTTCATGAAACCACTCAGGTAATCCTTGAAATCCTGGATGTTCATGTGTTCTGGAAGGTGTTTTGAAATGTTTGTAACCTGGCTTCTGATCGATTTTACTGCTTTACCTGAATAGGTCTTTTCTTTAGACTTTATGGCCATATTCAGGTTCTCAAGGTTGGTAGAAAATAGCAATGTTCCATGATGCATTATTCTGTTCTTATATACATGCTCTGCATTGCCTGAAATTTTCAGACCATTGATAAAGAGGCTGCTTTTTTTATCCAGGTATGCATCGATGCCAAGCTTTTTTAAGGATTGGATGATGGGTTTGGTATATTTGGGATAGTCAACCAGTTTCCCAGGTTGACCATTCAGTATCATGGTATAATTCACATTTCCATTATCATGATATACAGTGCCTCCCCCGGAAATCCTTCTGACCACAGGAATGTTATTGTTATGTATAAAGCCATGATTGATCTCGGCAAATACATTCTGATGTTTACCAACAATGATACTTGGTTCGCTGATCCAAAACATGAAAATATTATCTTCAAAATTCTTTAAAAAGTATTCCTCAGCAGCAATGTTAAAATATGGGTCGGTCGATTTCCTGGAAACACATAACATTTTGTGAAATTACAAAGAAATGCGGATATTTGAGTACTGAAATATTTCATTCAATAATACTAAAAACTCCTTCAATGAATTGCGTCCGATTGAATGTCCCGGTAAGGGTTTTACTTCTGTTGATTGTATTCACTGTGAGTTATTCCTGTAATGTGATGAGGCAGGCCAATGAAATGAAAACTTTTGCAGTGTGCGATTTTCAGATTGAAAGTGCCGATAAATTTGAGTTGGCAGGTGTGAATATGGATGGAGTAAGCAGGGCAGATGATCTTGGCTTTACTGAAATTACATCGATCATGCTTGCATTTGCCAGGGGGAAACTCCCTCTGGAATTTGTATTAAATATAAAAATTCAAAACCCCAATCCTTCCATTGCAGCTATGAATAAGCTTGAGTGGATTTTATTTATAGATGACATTGAGATGACCAATGGCTTGTTGAATAAGCGGGTAGAAATATCTGCCAATGGCGGAACAACAGTTCTTCCAGTGGATATTTCATTCAATTTGAACAATGCACTGGATGGAAAGACGGCTGATGCGCTGATAAATTTCGTAATGAATCTGAACAAACAGAGTGAACGGCCTACAAGAATAATGCTTAAAGCAAAACCATCTATAAAAGTCGGCGGTAAATTATTAAATTACCCTGGTTATATCAAGGTTGAAAGTGAGATTTAGATACAGAAATCAGAATCCGGAGGCCAGATGATAAATAATCTCAGATCTCTACAGCAGTCCGCCTTTCTGGTAGATTTCCATTTGCACCTCAAAGAATTTGTTCACCTTCCCTGATTTGCTTTTACTTTTGTTGATGACCTCACCGGTTTCAAAATTAACTTCCAGGATGTCTCCATCAGCGATATCCAATTCTGAGATTAATTCCTTTCTGTATGTCAGGATAGGCATAGCTGCGTTAATGGCATTTCTTTCATAAATTGCCCCATATGATTCAGCTAATATGCAACTGATTCCGAGGGCCTTAAAGCAATCCACTGCCTGTTGTCTGGAGCTACCGGCTCCAAAGTTCTTACCTGTAAGAATGATATCATTTGTTTTTGCTTTTTTAGCAAAGTCTTCGAAGCCTTCCAGGTTATCGAAAGCATATTGTCCCATTTCACTGATCTCAGTGATGGTCAGGTAACGGTTGTGGAAGATCATGTCGGTATCGATGTCATCCTTTTCTATGTGCCATACTCTGCCTTCCACAACAGCAGGCTTATCTCCTACCGCTATTTTCTTAGTTTTCCCAGTTGATTCATTAACTGTACTTTTTTCAAATACAGCCGGTTTTTCGGGGATGTCGAATGGATCTGTTATATAACCTGCAACAGCCGATGCAGCAACCGTAGCAGGTGATGCAAGATAGACTGCCCCTTTCCCCTGTTTTCCAGCGAAATTCCTGTTGCCGGTGCTGATGGTCACCTCCCCTGGGCCGTTTTGTCCAACCTGTCCTGCGGCACATCCTGCGCATCCTGCATTGGATACAAGTGCACCTGCATTTTTGAAAGTCTTGATAAGGCCTTCCTCCAATGCTTCCTGCCAGATTGTATCTGTTGATGGAACGATCTTCAGGACAACACCGGGAGCTACTTTCCTGTTTTTCAGGATGGATGCTGCAATCCTCAGGTCTTCCATACGACCATTGGTACAGCTGCCTATGAAAGCTGAATCTATCTTTGTCTTTTTAACCGATTCCAAAGGAACATCGTCATGAGGATGCCCTGGGTTGGCCACCATGGGTTTGAACTCAGAGATGTCCAACTCAAGGATCTTTTCATATAGAGCATTTTCATCGGCAAATATGGGATTGGCTTTTCTTCCTGCCTGTTTTTCCAGCTCCTGAATTATTTCGGGAGTGGGAGGGAAGAGGATGATGATGGCCCCAAGTTCAGTGGCCATGGATGCGATCGTTACCCTTTGGTCGAGCGTAAGTTTGTCGATGGCTTTACCATAAAGCTCAACGGAATAACCAAGCAGGGTATTGGCGCCAAACCTGCTAAGCAGGTTTAAAACGATGTCTTTTGCAGAAATGTGTTCAGGCTTTTCACCATGAAAAACAATCTTAACAGATTTGGGTACTTTAAACCAAACAGATCCATTGCCCCAGGCGGCAGCAATGTCTTTATCCCCCATACCTTGTCCAAAAGCTCCAATAGCTCCCATAATGTTTGCATGTGAGTCAGTCGAGACAAAAGTTTCTCCTGGTAGTGTCAGGCCTTTGTCTATGGCAATGTGGGTTCCCACGCCTTCGTTGACGTCAAATACCTTGATGTCATTTTCACGGGCGTATTGCCTGCAAAAATGCTGGTTTGCAGCATATTTTTGGTCAGATCCACCGGGGTTACAATCAAAAGTAAAGAAAGTTTTCGAAGGGTCATGGACTTTCAGTCCGTTGTTTTGAAGGTTCTTTACCACGTTGGCTCCTCCAAAATCCCTTGCTACTCTGGAGTCAATGGTAATATCCACAATATCCCCCGGTTTAACACCATCAAATCCGGAGTGAAGTGCTAAAATCTTTTCTATAATGGTCATAACAATGTTTTAAATGGTCAGTCTTTCTTTAAAAGGTAAAAATGTCATGAAGTCTGCATGGTGCACCACATAAGCTTCTGTTGACCTTTTGACCAGGTTTCCTTCTCCGGCATGGGTGGCAATAATATGACAAATTTCAGGAGGTATGCCGCATTCTTCTGCGAGTGCGACACCTGAAAAAGGATGGCGCAAATACTTTCCGTAACTGCCCTGTACAGCATTACCGTTTTCATCCTTAACATATTCCAACAGCTTTCCCACATCAGCAAGGATGGCTCCCGATAAAAGCACATCCATGTCAATGGGTAATTCGCTTTTGAAGAATTCCTGAATTTTCCGGCCACTGTCGCGGGCAATATGTACTACTGCACGTTTGTGATCCATGAAAGTGACTTTGAGATCTGGGCCACAAAGCAAGGTGAATGGAATGGTGTTAAGGTCTTCCGGTGTCATCACACTTCTTTCAAGCGCAATCTCCCAGACTTTTGCTGTTTTTTCACGCAATTTTTCATTTTCTATCCATTCCAGCTCCGGCCAGAGGTTTAAAACTTCATTGTTCATATTTTTAAATTTTTTATTTGATCCGTTCAATGATAGCATCAGCCATTTGTTGTGTAGAGGCTGCACCTTTTTCGATGACATCCGGTCTGCCTGACATTTTCATCATGTCATAGGTACGTACTTTTCCTTCTGCAATGACTTCAGCAACAGCTTTCCTTATTTTTGCTGCAATTTCCTGTTGGTTGATAAAATCCAACATCATGCAGGCAGATTCAATCATAGCAACCGGGTTCACAATGGATACATCATAGTCAGCGTATTTTGGTGCTGATCCATGCGTTGGTTCAAAGACACCTATTCCGCTGTCAGGGTTGAATTGTGCAGAACAAGCAAATCCCAATCCGCCTATTAATCCTGCAAAACCATCAGAAACAATATCGCCGAACATGTTGCCTGCAACGATCACGCCGTAATCTTCGGGGTTTTTGGTGAGCCACATCATCTGTGCATCGATGTTGGTGTTCCAGAGTTGGATTTCCGGGTAATCACTCTTCTGAATATCCTTGGCCATTTTGTACATCATGCCTGATGTTTCCCTGATCACATTTGGTTTTTCGCAAACTGTTACAGATTTATACCCGTATTGTTTTGCATGTTCAAAAGCGGCTCTTAAAATTCTTTCTGTATATTTTTTTGTAAAAATCCTTGTTGACACAGATATTTCTTCACGCGGTGTTGATCCAAAATTCTTGAGAAATTTCGGGTGGGTCATCAAAGCCTCATAAACCTGGTCGGGCGGGTCAGACCATTCAACACCACCATAAAGTCCCTCGGTATTTTGCCTGAATATTACCACATCTACTTCTGGTTCTTCGATGGTGTCACCAGCACCACGACGTATGAAATTTAAAGGATTGCCTTTGTAAGTCTTACAAGGCCTCATGCAAATGTCAAGGCCGAAATGCTGACGCAATCCAACAATAGGACTTGAATATATTAGCCCTTTATCCTGAAGTTCAGGAGCCAGTTCTTCAGCGGCTGCATCTTTTGGCTTGGATGTAATTGCGCCAAAAAGACCGATTTTATGTTCTTTCAGTAACTTAAGGGTTCGCTCCGGTAATGGGTTTCCTTCTTTACACCAAAATTCCCAGCCGATATCAGCATTAACGTACTCCGCATCGAATCCAGCTGCGTCTAATACTCTGATTGTTTCGTTCAGGACGACTTTTCCGATCCCGTCACCAGGCATAGCAACGATGGTCCTTTTTGCCATAATAATTTGTATTTGTTAGGTTTATGATGAATAATAATTGTATAAACAAAAGAACAAATATACAAACCTAATGTGACTGGCAATATAACAGTATTAAATTAATTCTTTCCAGGATGTATGGCTTTTTATTAATTTTGTCCTTCGCATGAGATGGCCGGAAAAAATAAATGCTCCTGTTTTTAGAATAATATCTGACTCAGCCCAGGATTTAGGACTGGAGGCGTATGTTATTGGTGGATTTGTCAGGGATCTTTTCCTGGATAGGCCTTCCAATGACATTGACATTGTGACGGTGGGAAGTGGAATAGAGTTGGCCAGGAAGGTAGCTATGAAGCTTAAAAAGAGTACCAAGGTTAATTATTTCAAAAACTTTGGCACAGCTATGCTTAGATACCGGGGCGAACATGAATGGGAGATTGAATTTGTCGGTGCGAGGAAAGAATCATATATCAGGAATTCCAGGAAGCCTGTCATAGAAGATGGTACCCTTGAAGACGATCAGAACCGCAGGGATTTTACCATCAATGCGCTTGCTTTGAACCTTGATCCAAAGCATTACGGAGAACTGGCTGATCCATTTAATGGGTTGCAGGATCTTAAAATGAAGATAATACGCACCCCTCTGGACCCGGATGTTACCTATTCTGATGACCCACTTAGAATGATGCGGGCCATTCGTTTTGCCACCCAGCTTGATTTCAGCATCGAGAAGGATTCCTTTCAGGCTATTTCCCGGAATAAAGAACGGATACGAATTGTTTCCAGGGAAAGGATATCAGATGAACTGAACAAAATAATATTAGCACCAAAACCTTCCATAGGTTTTAAACTTTTGGATGAATCCGGGTTGCTTTCTATAATATTTCCGCAGTTTGTTGCCCTGAAAGGGGCGGAGTTTATGGAAGGCAAAGGTCATAAGGATAACTTTTATCATACCTTGCAGGTTTTGGATAATGTAGCGAAAGTTTCTGATGATTTATGGTTGCGGTGGGCAGCCATCCTGCATGATATTGGGAAACCTGCAACCAAAAGATTTGATGAAAAGGTTGGCTGGACCTTCCATTCCCATGAGTTTGTTGGATCGAAGATGGTTCCTGCCATCTTCAGACAGTTCAGGCTTCCTCTCAACGAAAAGATGCGTTTTGTGAAAAAGATGGTTCATCTTCATTTGAGACCAATTGTCTTGTCAGAAGATTCTGTCACTGATTCGGCTATTAGAAGGTTGCTTTTTGAAACCGGTGATGATATTGACAAGCTTATGACCCTTTGTGAGGCAGATATTACTTCGAAAAACCCTGCTAAGGTCAGGAAATACCTGAAAAATTTTGAAATTGTCAGACGCAAACTCAAAGAAACCGAAGAAAACGACCGCCTCCGTGTATGGCAGCCTCCAATTTCCGGAGAGATCATCATGCAGACATTCAATATCATGCCGGGACCTGAGGTAGGCATAATAAAAAAGGCCATCAGGGAAGCCATCCTGGAAGGTGAGATTAAGAATGACTACGATGAAGCTTTTGGTTATATGCTTTTAAAAGGAAAGTCAATGGGCCTGGAACCTGTTGAAAATCTTCCTGAAAATGATTGAGCAAAACAACAATAAATTTCTCATTATCGTTCTTGGCCCGACAGCGGTTGGAAAGACACTCATGGGGGTCAGGCTTGCAAAGCATTTCAATGCCGAAGTGATCTCTGCTGATTCAAGACAGTTTTACCGAGGTATGCACATAGGAACGGCTGTCCCAAAACAAACGGAAATGGAAGGAATCCCACATCATTTCATAGGAAGTCTGTCGTTGAAAGATTACTACAATGTTTCAATGTTTGAAAAACAGGTGGTGCAGCTCCTTGGAAGCATATATGAGAAGAATAATTTTGCTGTTATGGTTGGCGGTTCCGGGTTGTACATTGATGCTGTTTGCCATGGTATTGATGATTTTCCTGATGTAAATATTAAAACACGGGAATTCTTGAAAAAGGAGATGAGTGACAAAGGTTTGGAGGCCCTTTTGATAAAACTTAAAGAGTTGGATCCTGAATACTATGATTTGGTGGACAGGAAAAACCCCAACAGGATTTTAAGGGCATTGGAGGTTTGTATCGCAACCGGTCAGAAATATTCCGGGCAACGAACGAAACCTGCTGGGAACAGGGATTTTTCTATCATAAAAATTGGATTAAATACTGATCGGAAGATATTATTTGATAGAATTGGAAAACGTGTTGATGAAATGATGGAAAGCGATTTGGTTGAGGAGGCTAAACGATTGCTTCCATATCGAAATCTGAATGCGTTGAATACCGTAGGTTACAAGGAGTTGTTTGATCATTTTGACGGGAAATGCAGCCTTGAAGAAGCCATTGAAAAGATAAAAACAAACACCAGGAGGTATGCCAAGCGCCAGTTGACTTGGTTTAAACGGGATGCGGATATTAAATGGTTTGAGCCGGGGGAACTTACAGAAGTTGTGGAATGGATAGAGCATAATCAAAGATCGAAGAACAAGCAATCTGCGATCGAAGATTAGATTTTTGATTTTGTGATTGGATAATAGAAAGTTTTATGTCCGTTGGAAATTTAATTCAAAATTAATTTTGAAGCATCAAATATATTTGCAGTAATGGTTTGGATCCACAAGCTCCCGGTATTTTCGTATAACCATCTTAAAATCCTCCCAGGCTTCTTTCTTGAGCGAAGGGGTTCTTAATAGCGCAGATGGATGATAGGTTGGCATCAGCAATCGGTCATTCCAAAAACGCCAATTTCCTCTTTCCCTGGTTATCTTTAGATTTTCGCCCGTGAGGCCTTTGAGGGCTGTAGCTCCTAGTGTAATGATAATTTTGGGATCTACAAGTTGTATTTGTTCCTCAAGATATGGTAAACAGGCAGCCATCTCTTCTTGAGAAGGAGTACGGTTTTGGGGTGGACGACATTTAACAATGTTTCCGATAAAAACATGCTCTTCACGTGTAAAGTTGCAGGCTTCTAATATCTTATCAAGCAACTGTCCTGATTTTCCGATAAAAGCAATACCTGTTTGATCCTCATCATATCCAGGACCTTCTCCAACCAGGAATATTTGAGCATTTTCATTTCCATTGCCAAAAACAACTTTGGTCCGGCTATTGGACAATGGACATTTTACACATGATTCAGTTTGAGATTTGAGAGCTAATAGTCTGGACATGGTTAATAAATCTTAGATTGTTTGTTCTTCGTTCGTTGATCTAAAATTCTTTCATCCCAATATACCTGAACAAATCTGGCTTGTGATATTGTATCAGGCCGTCAACAGGATCTTTAATAATTTCACCCACCTTGATATCATATTGTTCAGCCACTTCCCTGAAAAGGGCCCGAAGGTAAAAACCCACCGATCCTGCGCAACTTACCACATGGTTTTCATATCCTGTGTATTTCATCACTTGTTCCTGAATGAAGTCATCCAGGGCGTGGAAAAGCAATTCGTGAATGATGGGCTCTTCATGGTGCTCCAGGATGAATTCCATAAAAGAACTCAGAAACCTGTTGGGTCTTGGTTGATTGTAAACAGCATCCAGGATGTCTTCCAGTCCAAGTGGGTGACGACGGTAAAAATCATCAGAAATGTTCAGAGGCAACTCGTTTCTTAACAAAGAAGAGAAAAATAATTTTCCAATATATGCGCCGCTGCCCTCATCACCAAAAAAATATCCCAGTGAGGGTATATTTTCAATGATACTGGTCCCATCATATAAACAGGAGTTTGACCCGGTTCCAATGATGCATGCGATCCCAGGCTGGTTAAGGAAAAGTCCTCGTGCAGCACCCAGAAGGTCATGATATACTTCTATGGAAGCATTGCGGAAAACCTTTTCCAGCGCTTCTTCTACGATAAAACGTTTCTTTTCAGTTGAGCACCCCGAACCATAATAATAAATGTATCTTACGTTTTGATGGTCAATAAAAGGAACAAGTTCCTTTTCTATTGTGTTAACCATTTCTTCGCCTGGAACATAATACGGGTTGAACCCCGTTGTAGTATAGCGCTGGATATTTTCGCCTTTATCAAGAAACACCCAGTCTGTTTTTGTGGAACCGCTGTCGGCAATAAGTATCATTGGCTTTGCTTTTTACAAAGGTAAAAAATATTAATCACGAACATTTTTTACTGCAAAGGTGAATATGGATGTCATGAAGGACACAAAAAAGTGTTGTTTTTTTTTAGTTTTTTATATGTTAAGCTATTTTATCAGAATATTCAGTGTTTCCAAGGTAAACCAAAAAAAATGAGACACTTACGTCTTTTATCCTGCTGCCCTTTCCTGTTTTCCCCCTTCGCAAATTCCCCCATTTCCCGATGTTTTTACTGGATTTCCCTACCTGAAAAAAAGGCTTAAATTCAAGCAAACGGGTAATTTCCTCCGTTGACGAGCCCCCTGTTTTCGTCGTTACTTTGCCTTGTACGCTAAACGAAAAATTCTTAACGCAAAGAATCAACAATTAATAACAAACGCTAAAAATTTAAGAACCATGAAAAAGTCAATCATTACAATCGCAGCAGCTCTCTTCGCAACTTTCACATTCGCACAAGTTTCAAACGAAGCAGAACACAATTT